>DATDXE010000004.1 GCA_036517255.1 Candidatus Paceibacterota bacterium | reverse complement strand
GGATCGCCACTTAACTCTAAAATGAATTCCGCTCACGGCTCGCAGAGCCTCGCCGTTCTGCCCCTCGCCCTCACCCGCAAATGCAATCATTCTTCTTTTTTGGCGGGGGGTGTTTTTAGAAATGGTATGAAGCGGGTGGGGGCTCGGGTCAGACTTCTTCTAAGGAAGAAGTAAGCGGAATTCAAAAACCAAGAAGCCTAACGGCTCAAATGGCAGGAAATGAGCCGTTAAGGAAAAGGTGCCTCTGTCATTTCTCTTGTATCGGCCTGTCTGAATGAGATAAACCCTCGGCATTCGCCTCGGGCATTTCCGCTATGGCTACTCGCACCTAGATTACTTAGTGCGGTGCTTTTCCTCGCACTTCCCGCTTGCTAGCGGGTGCTCGGGCACCGACTCCTTTTGGGGGAAGGAAGGATCCTTCCCCCAGCTTCGGGCTCCTCCTCGTAGTGGTATTCTGAGTTTGTAGTTCTTTATTTTGTTTAGTGATAGTTTGTATTTATTGCCTTCGTTTTTCCGACCTTCGGAGTCCGCCCTCGCATAACCCCCATCCACATTTTCATCCTTGAGTTTGGTGTGTCGCTTCCGCTTTGGAGTTTAGAGACTTCGACTAACGACGGTGCTCATATTCAGCCATGCCATAGCGGAAATGCCCGAGGGCTCATTCAGTGTACACTTGACCCACCCTTCCCATCCGCGTGTACAAGGACTCTCCCAAAAACAAAATCAGATTTTTTCGTACATTACCCCCTTTCCAGTTTTTCCAACTTGTTTTATTTTTCCTTCTTTTTCCAGAGTTTCTAAATATCTTGTTGCTGTTGCATCGGAGACATGCAAAAGTTTTTCCACTTCATCGTTTGTGAGATTTGTTTGCTTCGCAAACAAATCTAAAATTGCATCAATTTTCTTTCTCTTTTTGTCTTGTCTATTTTGGTTAGCTAGTTTTAGGTTTTCTTCTCTCTTTTTTGCCTTTTCTTCTTCTACGAGATCTAACGGCTCATTTCCTGCCATTTGAGCCGTTGCGGGTTCGGAGTGAGCCGTTGGTTGCATGACTTCAGTAATTGTTACGTCATTTCCGTGCTTTTCGATTGTGATATTCGGGTTGATTGGGTTAGCTGTTATTTCTGGCTCTGGTGTATGGTTTAAAGGCTCATTTGGGATTTCAGCTACAGGAGCTGGTCCTAACGGCTCATTTGCAGGAATATCATTAGTGACCGGAACGGCACTTTCGGGGTTTGCAGGAGTTTCTGGGGCCACAGGTAATACTTCGACAGAAGTAGATTCTGTCGGCTGGATAGGTGCTTCTACCGTAAGCTCTTGGGGGCTTACAGGTACAGGGTTAGGTTCAGAAATTGGGTTTTCCGGTGAAGTTGTTGGTTCAGGTGATGGTTGTGTGGTTTCTTCGTCTGACATATTAATTTATTAATTCAAGTTTTTTAGTTTTCCAAAATTCTTCTATTTCTTGAAGATACTTCGTAATAATTTTATCGTCGCCATCTTCAATTTCTATTAGAGAAGATATCTCTTTACCAATTAGGGTTAGTTGTAAAACTGGTAATGTCACCCCTTTCTGTTCTTCTGTAAATTTAAAAGTATAGTTACCATTTTTTAGAACTAGTGGATATATTCTATCAACAGGAACATCATTTAATTTTAAAATAGTAGAGAGGCTTGATTGCACAAAACCAATTTCAATCATTTGCATAATTTCACTATAAGAAATATTAAAGAAACCTTCGTTTGCGTTACCCTTAGTAAGGTGCACTATAAAGTCATGACTAGTAATTAACGCAATTTTTTTAAACAAAAATAAGTCTGGTTTACTTAAGTTTTTTATAAAATCTAAAGTGCGCAAAGAAAATGTGTTTGGTTTTTTTATTTCCTCCGCTAAAATCTTTGAAAGTATTTTTTGCATATCCTCACGGCTAATATCTTGAGCAATATTCATAAATCGGAAAGCCCAATCCTTGTCTACGGGTTGATCAGAGACTTCTTTTCCTTCCAAATTTTCTTTTGCCCCGACAAAAACATTCTCCAGGTTTATTTGTTTATTATATTGTTCAAGTGCAAATCGTTTTTCAGCACGCTTAAAAATTTCAAAGACTTCCACATTTGCTTCCGCCTTTTTTATTATTTTTGTTTTCTCAACTTCTGCTTCGGCTTCTCCGATTCTTTTAATTTTCTTTGCATCAAGTTTTAAAACTGCATTAGCTGTTTCGCCAAGTCCTTCCGCAAAAACTTCAATAAGTTTTTGAAGTGGTTTTTCTAGTCCTGTTATATCTTTGATGCCCATAAATTTAATACTCAAATCATACCACTTTTACCCCTATTTTCAAAGGGTTTTAACGGCTTAAAACCTTGCTCGTTTTGTGCTTGACAGGAAGTCCAAATGGGTGTATAATAGAGGGTAGATAAGTCCTGACCAGTATTGGCAGGCACATTGAAAAAAGGAGTTGTCGAATGGCAACTAAATCATTGAATATCGTAGGTGGACCTTCCAAGTGGGATCTGATGTTAGCGGTCTTTGATCGCGATCATGAACCCGGACGCGAAGTCATGCTTCTGATTGAAGACTGGACTGGTGAGAATCGCACGGTGAACGTGCATGTCATCATTCCATCGATCAAACAGGAACAAGGATCGTGCGAAGCCTGGAAATTCGAAGGCACTGTGGTTGACGGTCCCGATGAAGTTCTGAAGCATCGAGTGAAAGGGTGTTACGACACCAAAGCTCGCAAGGGCAAACTCGAACTTCTCGGCGACGGTAACCCACCAGAGAAAGAATTGATCGATTGCCACGGCATAATCATTCACAAGGAGTGGGGATCAATCGTGGCCGCCGAAAACAATTCTGGTGTGGGTGACAAAGTTAGGGTCGGCGACATGGTTGCCTCAAACGGACGATTCAGTATCCCTGAGGGAACAAGAGGTCTCGTGGTTGACATCTATGAGCCGTTCACCCGAGGATCAACTGACATTATCCAAGTATGGTTTGAGGGTCGCCGTGGCGCAACATCAATGAAGTTCAAGGACTTGAAGTTTTAAGTCCGACACAAATCCTGTGACGAACAGGTCGGGAGAGTCTGCTCTCCCGCTTCCACTCAAGTTTTTAAATTTTGAAAACTTAAGTGGGAGCAATCCCAAAGTTCTTTGTAAGAAAACCACTTTCCTCTAAACCCTCACCAGTATTGGGAGGTATGGAAAAGGAGTTTGAAATGTTCACACAAAAAGGTAATAGCTTTCACGAGTTGCAAGACCAAGTCAACGATCTCGTAGCCGGAAACGGCTGCATGGTGTGCGGAAATGGCACACAAGAAGTTGTCGACAAGGTTGCCGAAATCCTGAAAGGATATGGGATTGATCCGAAGGATGTGGAAGCAGAAATGCTGACCATAACGGACAATTTCGCATTCGCCGAAGGGTGGAAGATACCGGGAAGCAAAAGTTGCTACGTGTACCACCGAGACTTCTTTGCGGTGTGCTACAAACTCATGAAGTAGAGGAAAGCAAAGTAAGGGTTGGAACCCCTGATGTCTCCAAAAATGTGACACGAAAAGATTCTAAATCCTGCCACGTAGGTGCCGAACAAATGTTCGGCTTCTACCAGAGAAAATTTGAAAAAGTTTTCTGCGGTGGGAGCAATCCCAGAAGTTCTTTGAAATCCCATAAACCCTGACCAGTATTGGCAGGTAGGGATAAGGAGATAGCAATGACGAACGGAAAGTATTCGGAAGTTAAGACATTGGATTTTCCAATTGATAACAGTGCTCGACGCGCTGACGAGAAAGATCGAAAACCGGCAGAAGCGGAACTCAATCGCTATCTGGCGGATGGATGGGAACTCATAACCATGATTACCCACACCGCCTTCGATTTTGGCATTAACCGCGAGAGAACCAATCACTACGCGGTTGTTGGTAAGCCGAGAGTTTAAAGTCCTGCTTGTGCAGGCGCCCGATCTTCGGATCGGGCTCCCACTAAAATATTTTTATTAAGAATGTTTTAGTGGGAGCAATCCCGATGTTCTTTGAATTTCCTGTAAGCTCTGACCAGTATTGGCAGACATGGAATAAGGAGATGACAATGAGCAACGTTACATACGGAGAGCAAAAGCAGATTTTGGTCAGTGTTCGTTTGGATTCTGACTATAAATGCATGCGTAAGCCGGAGTATCCCAAGATGAGTGCACGGTTCTGGGCAGAGGGAGAAAGAAAAGAGAAAGCCCCGCAAGGCTTCAATGACAGTCCTCGACCGGCGCACATCTGGAGCGAAGAATGTAGTGTGTGGGATACTCGCAAAGAGGAAACTCTACCAGAACAGATTTTCGTTCTGGTGCAAGCGTCTCAGACCTACGATGGACAGTTCGCTCCGACCTCCTGGTTTGCTACCGAAGCTTATGCTAAACGCGAAAATGCTGAGGAAAGAGCCAAGAGGGAGACAGCGAACACGTGGTACTGGGTTCTTCCAGTGAACCGCTTCGCCTCACCGGTCTAAGCTCATTCCAAGCAACACCAATGCCCGCCATGTCGAAAGACCTCTGGCGGGTTTTTTATAATTGACCTTCTCGAACTACTCTTATTTCTCCTTCACCACTCGGTACAACCACGATGCCAACTTCCTTTGCTTTTAGAGTTTCCGCTTTCTTTCGATCTTCGTCGTTGTAATATTCTTCAAATCTTGTCATAAAATCTTGAGCACTCTTTTCTGGGTTTTGTGTTGACCATTCCCAGAGTTCATCAAAATCAGTATCGATATAAGTTCTCATAGCGTGTTCCAATTCTGGAGTCCATTCTACCCCTGCTTGCTGAAAAGTATATTTTGCATATGCAAAGGCCTCCTCTTCAAAAATTTTAAAATCCGCTCGATAGTCTCTACCACCATACATTTCTGCGTATTCTCTTTGGACAACTTCCATATCGAGTGGTTTTGGGTAGGTCAGAAACTTACGGATACCTGCATATTCTTTCAAATTCATTTCCTGCACCATGTGTCCATATAGATGTCCAATAGTTAAAAATGTGGACATAAAATCTACATTCCAAGGATTGAGAATAATTTTATTGCCCATCAATTCACCGATAGGAAGATCTCTGCTTCCGTCCTCGTTTAATTTTATATATCCAGCCTTTGTATCGTCAGCTGATACATCGTTAATTGTTTTAGAAAATTGTACGAATATATTATGCGTGCGGAGATATTCTACAACCATTTTCATCATCTTCTTTTTCTGTTCGGCAGAAAGTTTGAGGTCATCTTCATACGGATAAATTGGTGATTCATCGATAACATCGTAATTTGGTCTCTCGATCTGTTCTGGGTCTTCAAATTTTTCCTTACCAATAATTCCATGTTCGTTTCCAGCAACGTATTCCTCGTATTCTTCTATTAGGGTATCTACCCGATGTTCATAATCCTTTCCACGTAATTCGTTCTCTTTTCTGCGGTGTAATTCAAGAGCTGCGTTGTAACGAGATTTTATCCTTTCTTGTTTCAAATATTGTTCGGCTCCTATAGGATCAGGAGTAATGCCTTTTTCTGGATCGCCATTGCGAATAGATCGAAGAGTTTGCGCAAGTTCGTGGCGATATTGTTCAAAATCGAAAGCTTCGCTTTCTGGGTTATTACCTAAATCAACCCTTTTTTCTGGTTTAAAAGCTGCTGTGGGATTGAAATTTTTCATGCTGAAATATTATCATAAAATTTATAAAAGTTAAGGTTCCCTCGCCCCACCCGCTTCATACCATTTCTAAAAACACCCCCCGCCAAAAAAGAAGAATGATTGCATTTGCGGGTGAGGGCGAGGGGCAGAGCCGAGAGAAGCGAGGCAAGCGGAATTCATTTTAGAGTTAAGTGGCGATCCGAGCGTAAGAGAACATACCAAGCCACCACGCGCGCGGAGCGTGCGCTATTGGTTTTGAAAAAAGGTGCGGATTTGGTCGTAGAGGGTAACACGAATGTGACTTGTTTGAAAAGGTGAGAAATTTTGGAGCGCGGCGCGAAGCGCCGCGTATGGAAAAGAAGGGTTTTCTCGGACTTTTTTGTCGTGCAGAAAGGTTCAAGGAAAAACAAATCCAAAGATTTTTTGGAAAGACAATTTTTTGTCGGGGAGGTCGTCCGAATTTATGTGCGCTTGACCCACCCACCCATTCGCGCGCACCCAAACAGCTCCCTATTTTTTAATTATTTTTTAATTAAAAAATATAGAGAAATAAGTAAGGCCAATATGCAAATTGATAAAAGAGGATTTACCCAAAATTTTGATCTGTACCCATCATAAAGAATTTCGTACCATTTGAAATAAGATGCAAACAATATAATTACTGCTACCACCAAACTTATTATCGAGCTTATTTTTTCGTTACTCATTTTTTAATAAATATTTTTACTTAAATAAATTAACAACAGCCACAATAACTCCAAGTCCTCCCACAATGGCTGCGACCCAAGTTGCGTTGCGAATTGATTTTGTAAGATTCTCCGATGACCGAGAAGCTTTTTTTAGTTCTTCGGTTAAATCCCATATTGGTTTACTTGGTGAACCGGGCACATGTATATGACTGTGCCACCAAGACATTTTCCAAAGAAAAGTATCCCACTTTTTATCTTTATCCATATTAGGCCAGTTTTCCCTCAATTCTTTTTGTGATTCATTTTCGCCAAACATACCCATATGATATAATAACTGTGCACACAATCAATAGGTCGTCTTTTCTAATGACCATCTCGGAACAGTTCAGGGCGGCTTGGATTGTGTGCACCGGGATGGTCATTTGAGTTATATGAATAAATATTTTTTATATGCGCGTAAAAGTACAGATGTTGAGGACAAGCAAGTTTTGAGTATTGAAGCTCAACTTGCTGAGCTTCGCACGCTTGCTAAAAGTGAAGGATTAGAAATTGCTAATGAATTTGTAGAAAAGCGAACGGCAAAAATGCCCGGTCGTCCGGTGTTTAATGAAATGATAAAAAGAATTCAGAAAGGTGAAGCTCAAGGAATTATTTGTTGGAAATTGGATCGTTTGGCTCGTAATCCGGTGGATGGCGGACAAATTAGTTGGATGCTCCAACAAAATATAATTCAGCATATTCGCGCTCACAATAGCCATTACTATTCTGGCGATAATGTTTTGATGATGTCAGTAGAATTTGGAATGGCTAATCAATTTATTCGAGATTTGAGTTCAAATGTAAAACGAGGATTAAGAGCAAAAGTTAAAAGGGGAGAATTTCCAAGTGTCGCGCCGACTGGATATCAAAATGATGTGCGAACAAAAAGAATTGTGGTTGATAAGGAGAAATCAAAAGTAATTCTTTCTGCTTTTGAACTTTATGCCAAAGGAAATTTACGACTTGAGGATATTTCAAATTTTCTTTTTGAAAATGGAGTCAAAAGTTATTATGGAAATATTTTGCATAAGGATAGCGCAAAGAGAATTCTTTCCAACCCATTTTATTATGGTCACTTTCGTTATGGCGGGGAAATACACGAAGGTCGGCACAAACCGATTATTGAAAAGCAACTTTTTGATAAAGTGCAAAAAGTTATGATAGAGAGAGGTAATCCGATGAAGCCCAGAAGTGAGCCAAAAGTATTTTGCGGACTTTTGCGTTGCGGCACTTGTGGAATGATGGTGACGGCAGAAAACAAAACGAAAGTATGTAAGGACAGTATCCATCACTACACTTATTATCGTTGCACTAAAAAATCTAAGGTAATGAAATGTTCAGAAATTGCGGTCAGGCAAGAAGTTTTAGATCAGCAATTCTCTGAAATTCTTTCTAACTACTCCATGCTTTCGCCGTGGGCAAACGAATTTGGTTTATTGATGGAAGAAGACAAAAGGAAAGGAAGTTTTGAGTCATCAAAAATCGTTGCCGATGTGCAAAACAGGGTTTATGACCTTTCCGAAAAAATTCAGAGACTGCTCGATGTTTATCTCGCTCAAGATATTGATCGAGAAACTTATTTGCGAGAACGCTCAAAACTTTTCTCTGACAAGAAAAATTTTGAGGAGAAAATTGAGAAGTTAGAAAGAGATGCGACCCATTGGCTCGCACCAATGCAAGAGTGGGTAAATACGGCCTCATCACTAGGAAAAATCGCGGAAAGGAACGACCTCCCCTCCAAAAAATCATCTCTCCAGAAAATCTTCGGATCGAACCTAATTCTGCACGACAAAAAAGTCCGAGAAAACCCTTCTCTTCCATACGCGGCGCTTCGCGCCGCGCTCCAAAATTTCTCACCTTTTCAAACAAGTCACATTCGTGTTGCGGGGCCTGGACTCGCACCGGGATCTCTTGGTTATGAGCCAAGTGAATTACTTTACTCTACCCCGCAATATAACGCTTTTTAAAATAGAGCGCAGGTGAAATAATAGCACAAAATAACAAAATTGCTAACAAGGTGATTTAAATTTATCCACAACGAGACGTACGTCTGTACCTGTAACGTAGTATAATATATGTACTATGGCAAAGTTTCGAGAAAGATTAAAAGCTCGTCTGATGAGAAGAAAAGGGATATCGATAATTGTGATTGCGAGGAATCTTCGAGTATCAAAAAGTTCTGTCAGTGATTGGTGTAACGATATTGTTTTGACAGATAGGCAAATTGAAAGATTAAGAAAAAACCAAGGAATATCTTTCTCTAGTGGTCAGAGATTGGGAGCTCAAGTAAATAAAAATAAAAAAATTAAGGCAATAGAGATGGCAAATGATTGGGGGGTTAAAATTGTTAAAAATATATCAAAACGAGAATTAATTTTGATTTCTACGGCTTTATATTGGTGTGAAGGTTCTAAGACTGAAAGCACCAGTAGCTTTGTTTTCGTTAATTCTGATCCTGAAATGATTTTAGTAGTGAAGGAGTTTTTAACTTCTGCTTTAAGAGTAAAACCGGAAGACATTGTTTGCAGGATACAAATAAATATAGTGCATAAAAATAGAGTTAAGAAAGTCTTGATTTTTTGGAAAAACTTGCTAAAGTTAGACAGCGGGCAGATCAAAAAGCCTTACTTTGTTAAGACAAAAGTGCAAAAAGTCTACGAAAACCACGATAATTATCAAGGTGTTTGTAGACTTATTGTAAAAAAAAGTAAATTCTTAAAATACAAGATGCTCGCACTTATAAAAGCACTTAAAGTTAATATCTTGTCGGCGTAGCTCAGGTAGTTAGAGCAGCACACTCATAAAGTGCAGGTCACAGGTGCAACTCCTGTCGCCGACACACTTAAATAGGGAACTGGAAAAGTTCCCAAAAATCTGTTAAATTTCTACTTATTGCGGGCGTAGCTCAGCTGGTTAGAGCGCTCCCCTGTCACGGGAGAGGTCGTGGGTTCAAATCCCATCGCTCGCGCAAATAAAAAAGCCCTGAAAGGGGTCTTTTTTATTTGCGCGGCGAAGAAATGTCTGGGAGACATTTCGGTGGGATTTGAAGACCTTTTGAGCCTAAAATTGAGCTTGTGAAAATTTTAGCCAAAAGGTGTACAGATCCTGTAAGGATCAAAATTCCCATCGCTCGCGCAGAGGAAAAATAGAGCTAATAATATGGCTCTATTTTCGTATACTGATGGGACAGAGAACTGTGATATATTTAAAAAATGCAGACTCTAGAAAATCTAATTAAAAATCTTAAAAACCAAGAAGAGATAGACGCAGTTTTATTGGTGGGGTCAAAAGCTTCGGGGGAAGAAAAAGAATATAGTGATATTGATTTGGCTGTGATTTTTAAAGAAAATAAAGAAAAATTATTCTCACTTTTTCAGTTTATAGATAATAGACCTGCTGATATATTTTTCTACGATATACCTCTACTTCAAAAATTATTTACAGACAAGGTTATACCTGCCAATACTATGGATGGAGTTTTAGTTAGCTGGCTTCCAAAAGGCAAGATTCAATTTGATAAATCGGACACGTTAACTTCGTTTAAAGAAAAGTATGACGAGTTAAGAGAGAAACTAGAAGTTCCACCGACAGAAATAAATAGATGGGATTCATTAATCAATTCTGCTTACATAACCAATAAAAGATATTTTGAATCCAATAATCCAGAATATCACCAAATATTAGAAATTAAACTTCTTCAGGATTTATATAATATCTTTATGGGATATTTTGAATTTAGAAATATTCCTTGGGAAGGAGAGAAGCAGATGCTTAGATATTTAAAAGAGAAAGATGGGCAGTTTTACAATTCTTATAGAGCTTGTATCGAAGCTCCTAATTTAGAAGAAAAATTTAATATTTATTCTGAACTAGTGAAAAACGTCTTTTATGGAGATTACGGGATATGGAATAAAGATGCAGTTAGACCTTTTATAAAAGGACCTTTGGAGGACAAAGAAAGGAATCGTTTGGTTGAATATTGGAATAATTTGATTGGATAGCGGTTCCCACTTCGTCCACTAGGCCGCGCAAAGAAAATCCCCAGAAGGGGATTTTTGCTTGCGCGAGCGAAGAAACTGAACTACTTCAGTTTCGTTGGGTGAGCTTTGAAAAAGCGCAAGACCGGAGTGCGACTGGCACGAGGCAGGATCGAAAGATTTTTCAGCAGAAAAATACTTTTGATTTGAAAGGCGGAGCCATGTTTTTGTAGCAACAAAAACGGGCGAGCTAAGGTCGTGAAAAATTTTTTGCAGAAAATTTATTCCTGACCAAATCCCATCGCTCGCGCATTGGAAAATAGAGCCAAAGCAAAGGCTCTATTTTTGTATACTGATGTCTATCCGTCCTCTGGCGGGGGATTTTGGAACTGTGGTAAAGTTAATTGAATGTCATATCAAGAATTTGTAAAAGAATTGGTTGACCGTTTTGGAGAAGAAAAGGGAATACTTATGGCTCTTCGGGCAGAGGTTGGCTTTTTACGTAGTTTTATTGAACAACAAAATTTTCCTGATTTTTCTGAAAAGCAGGAAGATATGATCAAAGTTTTTTTGGAACGACATCCTCGGTAAAATCATGTTAATATATTAATATGGATACAAAATCATTGGGAATAGGGGTTGTTATTGGGATAATTTTAGGGATCACTATCTCTCCAGTTGTGTTAGGTAATTCTCGATATGGAGGAATGATGGGGAGTAAAAATACTAGTGTTGGGAATAATATCGATCAGCATTTTATTGAACAGATGATTCCACATCATGATGATGCTATTGTGATGGCAAATATTGCTTTAACAAAGGCCGAGCATCAGGAAATCAAAACTTTGTCTCAAAATATCATTACTTCACAAAGTGCTGAAATTGCCGAAATGAAGGAGTGGTATAAGAACTGGTTTGGCAAAAATGTGCCAGATGTGAGTGGGATGACTATGGGGCACGATATGCACGGCGGAAATAATATGATGGGTATGGGTATGATGGGGAATGAGACTGATACAGAAGCAGTTAAAAATGCGAAACCGTTCGACAAAGCATTTATTGAAGAAATGATCCCTCACCATCAGATGGCAGTTATGATGGCACAGATGCTTCTCCGAACTACCGATAGATCAGAAATGAAGAAGCTTGCAGAAGATATTATTTCTGCCCAGACAAAGGAAATAAACCAGATGCGTGAATGGTACAAAACTTGGTATAGTCGGTAATAAATTTGGTTCTCACTCCGTCCACGAGCCCGCGCAAGTCAAAAACTATGTTATAATATGCCTAGCTAATTATAAAAATTATAATCACTGATAAATATGGAAAACAACAGCGGAGGCAATAGCACGACGAATACTCTACTTATAATAGTAGTACTTATACTTGTAGGGGTAGGGGTCTGGTATTTTACAACCAAGTACAATAAAACAGAAGTGAAAGACGATGGAGCTTCACTCGAGATAAAAGTTGAAGGCGACTCTTCAAGCTATTAGTTTTTGTGTCAATATTTTATTTTTCTAAATGCACCCTTGTTAAGTAAGGTGTTTTTGGTTTGAACCTAAGGTTTTACTATTTTTTGTAGGAATGTTATAAAAGTATTTAGAAAGCGAGGAAAACCGTGGATAGTGAGACACTCAGCCCGAAAGCTCTGGAAATTTTCAGTAAACTCAAGCCGTTCTACGTTCAAGATTCGTGGGGCAATCCTCAATGGAAAGAAGAGGGTATTATTATCGACAACGGTCCCTATGATCTGCGTAAAAAAACAGAACGGCAACGTCTCGAACAGACCCAAAAGCAGATCATCGGATTCCTGATGTTCTTGTGTGCAAAGAAAATCATGAAGGATGAAAGTACGCTTATCGGTCTTACAAGCAATCACATTCCGATATCCGTTCAACGTCACTTGGAAATCCTGCTCATTCTCGATGAACTTGATTTTCAAATTGAGACAATGGATTTTGTGGACGGATAATCCTCTCCGGATCAACCCCGACTCGAAGCCCGACCTCCTGTCGGGCTTTCGCTTTTTAATGTTATTATAGTTCTTAACTATGAATTCAAAAGATTTGGTTGGAAAAATTTTGGAGCCAGCTGATATTGTAGTCAATGGTGATAGACCTTGGGATATACAAGTCCACAATGAAAAACTTTATGATAGGGTGTTAGCGAAAGGTACTTTGGGAATAGGTGAATCATATATGGATGGTTGGTGGGATTGTGGAGAAATCGATGAACTAGTTAATAGAATGATAAGAGTCGGTGGAGACAAAGTTGTTGCTCGTAGCTTCTCTAATGCTCTGCGAGTCATTAAAGCAAAACTAATAAATCTTCAGACTGAATCAGGATCCAAAAAAGTTGCAAGAGAACACTACGATTTGGGTAATGATATGTATATGGCTTTTCTTGATCCTTATAATCAATATACTTGCGGTTATTTTAAAGACACTGAAGATTTAGACGTTGCACAAGAACAAAAACTCGACCTAATTTGTCGAAAGTTAAAATTAAAATCGACAGATAAAGTTCTAGACATTGGTTGTGGCTGGGGAGGATTCGCTAAATATGCGGCAGAACATTTTGGCTGCCATGTCACGGGGATAAGTATTTCTGATGAACAAATAGCATACGCAAAAGAATTTACGAAAGGCTTGTCTGTAGAAATAATCAATGCAGACTACAGAGAAATAAAAGGAAAATACGATAAAGTGCTTATCTGCGGGATGATTGAACATGTCGGTTATAAAAATTACAGAAAGATAATGGAGATTATTAAAAAAGTTCTGGTGCCAGATGGAATATTTCTTTTGCATACTATTGGACGCAATGATTCTAAGTCCATCGGTTTCGATGCATGGATAGAAAAATATATTTTCCCAAATTCGATGGTTCCGTCATCTCAGCAGATAGCTAAAGCAAGTGAAGGCTTATTTGTAATGGAAGATCTACATAACTTCGGTTTGTATTATGATAAGACGCTTTTAGCTTGGTGGAAAAACTTTGATGCATCGTGGTCCAAGTTTAAGGATAAGTATGGAGAGCGATTTTATCGAATGTTTCGATATTATATTTTATCTTGTGCTGGAACTTTTCGAGGCCGTAAAACTCTACTTTGGCAAATGGTTTTTACTCATATCGAAAAGAAAACTCAGTATGAATCAGTGAGGTAGAAACCGAGTGGGCTATTAATGATTGTAGTTCTCATATTGGCCGCTATGTTGCACCTTCTTTCTTTTTCGGCATTTTTTGATTAAACTAGTCCTATGAAATTGCTACTTACATCAGGAGGGATAACCAATAAATCCATATCTGACGCTCTGTTTGATTTGGTTGGAAAAAAGCCAGAAGATACTTCTTTGGTTTTTATCCCTACTGCCTCAAATGTAGAAAAAGGTGATAAGGGGTGGCTTATTGATGACCTTAAAAACCTACAGAAGCAGAACTTCAAACAGATAGAAATTGCTGATATCTCGGCTGTCCCAAAAGAGGTATGGCTTCCAAAATTTGAAGAAGCGGACGTCTTATTTTTTGAAGGTGGCAATACATATCACTTAATGCGAGAAATAAATAAATCAGGGCTTACAGAAATACTTCCTGAATTATTAAAAACAAAAGTTTATGTAGGGGTAAGTGCAGGTAGTATGGTCGCTTGCCCTGACTTACAACTTAAAACCTCTCAAATAGTTTATGACGAGGATTTGGATGAGGTGGAGAACATTAAGGCTCTTGGTCTTGTAGATTTCTATGTTACTCCTCACCTCAACTCTCCTTATTTCACAAAAATTAGAAAAGATAACGAGCAAATTAAAGAAGCGCTAAAGGATGTAAAGCAGAAAGTTTATATTTTGGATGATAACTCTGCTGTGAAAGTGGTTGATGGAAAAGAGGAAGTTATAAGCGAAGGAGAATATCTAGTTTTCAACGAATAGTATGAAATTAGTATTAAATTTATGCTGACTCTGGAAAAATTGATTCAAAATCTTAAAAACTCAGGAGAAATAGACGCTGTTTTGTTGGTGGGGTCGAAAGCCTCTGGGGAAGAAAAAGAATATAGCGACATTGATTTGGCGGTTATTTTTAAAGAAAATAAAGAAAAACTATTCTCACTTTTCCAATTCATAGATAATAAACCTGCTGATATATTTTTCTATGATGTAACTCAGCTTCAAAAACTCCTTAATGATGAAATTATTCCTGCAAATACAATGGATGGAGTTTTGATAAGTTGGTTGGAGAATGGGAATGTGTTATTTGATAAATCTGGCACTCTTACTTCTTTTAAAGACAAATATAATGATTTGAAAAATAAACTTCAGGTTCCAGAAACAGAAGTAAGTAGATGGGATTCGCTAATCAATTCTGCCTACATAACTAATAAAAGGTATTTTGAGTCTAATAACTCCGAATACCATGATATTTTGGAAATAAAACTTCTTCAAGATTTGTATAATATTTTTATGGGGTATTTTGAGTTCAGGAATATACCGTGGACAGGAGAGAAACAAATGCTCAAGTATTTAAAAGAAAAAGACACTGAATTTTATAATCTTTATATTTTTTGTCTCAAATCCTCCTCTGTGCAAGAAAAATTTTATACTTACTCTAGCCTAATCAAAAAGGTCTTTGATGGAAATTATGGCATCTGGAGTAATAATATCGTAAGACCTTTTATAAAGGGGTTTTTAACTACAGAAGAAAGGAAGCGTTTAGTTGAGTATTGGAATAATTTAAACGGATTACAGTTCTAACGTTACATACTCCCTGAAAGAGGCTCTGGGAACTGTGGTATATTTGAAATATGAATATGTTTAAGCCAGTGAAGGCAAAGACGGTCAGGGAGTATTTGGGAATGTTGTCGGAGGATAGGAAGGCTTCGATAGAATTCCTACATAAGTTTATACAAAAAACTGCTCCGAAGCTGAAGTCGAGATTTGCATATAATATGCTGGGTTATGGCAGCTTCAAGTATAAAAACTATAAGAAAGAAATAATCGATTGGCCTGTCGTATCCTTAGCTAGCCAGAAAAATTACATTAGTCTTTATATTTGTGCTGTCGAGAGAGGGGAGTATTTGGCTGAAAAATACAAAAAGGATCTTGGTAAGGTAAGCGTCGGTAGGAGCTGCGTCCGTTTCAAAAAAATTGATGACCTTAATCTAAAAACTTTAGCCACTGTCATTAAACTTGCCGCCAAATCTCCAGGGCTAGGCATTAAAAATTAGTTAGATAATTTTAATTTCCAACATTTTCAAGCCTCTCACGATCTTCATCGGAGATTGAGTTTAGGTGCTCGAGGAGGTAGGTTGCGACAGAAGGCTCTTCTATTTGTAGGAGAGCTTTTTCAAGTCGCAGAAGCCACCACTCTTCTGATTCGTTCGGCTCTTCTGCCACGCCTGATTCCACTAAATTCATATAAAAAATGAAAGCTGTTTCTTCAGCCGCTTCTATTATTTGCATTAAATGTTCTGCTTGAGTGGGAGTAAGCTTCTTACCAGTATCCTCTATAAGAGTCAAAACCTCACAAGCTAAATCTGGATCGGAAATCATCATAACAAGCCGCTCTTGTTCCTCAGGAGCAAGAGGCTCATCAGCCTGCAATCTTTCACTCGCCCAATTTTCATTTTCTTGCGGTGCTCCTTCCGACATACGACAATAGTATACCAGTAAACATAGTATGCTAATATTTTTCAATGGATCAAGACTCAATTTTACAGAAGTTTGGGGCGGATTATGTTGTCGATGAGGATACTTACAAAATGGGTGTCCATCATATTTTGGCAGATAAAATTGCTAAAAGATTCTCTAGCCATAAATTTTGCTTAGATACTTGCTTAGGTGCTGGATTTATGACCATAGCTATCGCTAAATGTGTTGATAAGGTCATTGGGGTAGATATAGACCCACTACATTTAGACCAAGCAAAACAAAATGCAAAGACTGCTTCAGTGGAAGATAAAGTAGAGTTTTTTGAAGGAGATGTTCTTGAAGTCATAGATAAAATCGGAGAATTTGATTCAGCATTTCTTGATCCAGATTGGGCTAAAGTAGGAGAGGGGAAAGAAAACCATGTTTTAGAGCTTTCTCAAATGATGCCACGAGCCGATTTTCTTTTGGATAAAGTATTTGAGAAGACAAAGAATGTCTGTTTGAGATTGCCTAAAGAATTTGATTTGAATAAATTAGAAAATTTACCTCCTCACGAATCAGAATCGATATATCAAGATGGTAAACTAAAATTTTACTGTATTTATTTCGGAGATTTGAGTGCTGAATATTGATTTGTTCTATGCTACTTTAAAATCTAGTGATAAATTTATCTGTTATAATTGAACCACTATGAACATACAAAAAATTGGTTGGTTGGGATTGAGATTGGGGATGGGGTTCATTTTTCTTTGGGCATTTTTGGATAAAACATTTGGGCTAGGCTTTGCTACCGTGGCGGAGAAGTCTTGGATGAATGGTGGCTCGCCGACATACGGTTTTCTCACTATGGGGACTAAGGGTCCTTTTGCGGAATTTTTCCAATCATTGGCCGGAGTTCAAGTTGTAGATTGGCTTTTTATGGCGGGTTTATTATTTGTCGGCCTCACTTTACTACTCAATAAATATGTAAAGTGGGGCAGTATCGCTGGTATCGTGATGATTCTCCTCATGTACCTTGCCGCTCTCTGGCCTGATAATAATCCATTTGTAGATGAACATATTATCTACATATTTGTCCTCGCTCTTCTCGCTTCTAAATCGCGAGTGGTATCATTTTAATCTTTGAATTAATACAAAATGAAAATAATCGGAGTGGTGGGGCAGCCTTCGGGAGGCAAGGATACGGTGGCGGAATATATTGGGAGTAAAGGTTTTGTGCATATATCGAGTGGCGACTATATAAGGGAGGACATGAAAGCTCTCGGTTTACCTCTCGATCGGACGAGTATGAGCACTTTTGTCGCTCAAAAGAGGAAAGAGGAGGGTAATGAATATCCGGTCAGAAAAATTGCCGATTCTCTTACTACAAATACTGTTATCGCTGGTATGCGAAATACCGCTGAGATCAATTTATTTAAAGAAAAGTTTGGTGAAGATTTTATTATTGTCGCTGTCGAAGCTCCTATCGAATCAAGATATGAATGGGCCAAACTACGAGGTAGAGCTAGTGATCACATTTCATTTGAGCGTTTTAAAGAAGAGGAGGAAAAGGAAAGGGCGAATAATTCTGGAGCTCACGAAGTCGATAGTGTCATCAAAATGGCCGATCACACAATAATAAACGATTCCACTAAAGAAGCCTTATTTCAAAAAGTGGAGAGTTTGCTTAAAAGTATTGGTTAGCTCCAATTCCTCATAATTTCCTCGATCTTCATTTTGTATTCTTTTGACCACTTATGTTTCGTTTCCGTTTCTATGATTTTAATATCCAGGGAACGGATAAAATTTTTTGCATTTTCGTCGCAAAAATGATGATCTAAAGAGCCTCGTATCACCACGATATTTTCTTTAGGTATTTCTTTTAAAATAGGGGATGGATCAAATCGAAGGGCTGCAAATAAATGTGATATATCAGTTGAATTTGGAGAAAGGGCTCTACTCACATCTTCCGGAGTGATGTTGTTGAGCCATCGCCAAAACCAAGAGAGAAGGCTCCTTTTGGGAAGGAGAGGGTTTATTAGTATTAATCTCTGATTTTTATTTTTACTCCAATTGTAAAGAGCAATATTTGCTCCGATACTATGTCCTACCACGTATTTGTGTGGTTCGGGATAGGTGAGTGACAGGTTTTTATTCCATACATCATATACCTCGAATCCATCGTAAAGCTCCTTTTTCTGCAGCCACCCTGGAATTAATATTGTGCCCATACTTTATAAAATAATTGTATCAGCTTTTCTTTAATTGTAGCGAATGGAGGATAGTTTTACTCAGGGTATCTTCCATGTTACATTTTGGTCACTGATGAAAACGTGGACGCTAAAATTTAACAAAGTTAATTATGATAATTTTGAGAGACTAAGGAAAGGTATTAAATCTGTGGAGACTAGAGCTGCAAGTCCAAAGTATCAAAATATCGAAAAGGGAGATACCTTAGTTTTTGTGTGTGGCAAGGAAAAGTTTTCTAAGAAAATAATCAAGAAGTATCACTTTAAAAGCATTGATCTCCTGCTAAAAAATATTCCTCTGAAGAAAATAATGCCTGTCGTAAAAACTAAAAAAGAAGCCAAAGAGAAATGGTATTCTTATCCTGGATACAAATTAAAATTAGAAAAATTTGGAATTTTCGCTTTTAAACTAAATTAATATGATCGAAGCTAGAGTAGTTTTAAATAATTTAGAAGAGCCGAAGAAAATTTTAGAAAAAGAAGGGGCAGTTTTTAAAGGTGAGTATGAAATTAGAGACATAATTTTTAGGAGTAAAGATCCGAATAAAAGTCTCACAGATGAATTTTTGAGGTTGAGGATAATAAAGAAAAATATTTGGAATGAAAAAGACTTTATCGTTTCGGTAAAGAACACAGAAGAAAGAGAAGTCGGTAAAAATTCAACTGTTTCATTTCGAAAAGAGTTTGATACTGAAGAAGAGGCAAGGGAATATATTGAAGAAAATCTTCTAGATAGGTTTGAATTTGATTTCGAATTTGATCGTGTAGGCTCTCAATATGATCTAGGAGAAGATCAAGTTGATTTGGAAAATAATTCAGGCCAATTCTCGATGGAAGTAAAGTCCAAAACACCAGAAGGTATCAAAAAACTCCTAAAACTTTTTGATATAAAAGAAAGTACTGTTCTTAAAGGGCCTTCTGTACTTTCGATCAAAGAGTATTTAAACAATAAGATACAGAAAGGTATGTTATATCCGAATGCGAAATAAATACTATAAAATACTTGATTACACTTGGGCGATAATAGCTATATTGATTTTTATTGCCTCAATAAAGTTTTTGAGCGATGGCACTCTGGGTGAAAAAGTAGTCACTATGGGCTTGTGGGCACCACTTGTCATCTTCCTCCTCAAAATTTCTACTCTAGTGTTTGCTCCGCTTGGAGGCACTCCGCTTTATGTAGTTTCTGGAGCAGTATACGGCAACTTATACGGGTTCTTGATTTGTTTTGCTGGCGATGTCGTCGGCTCGGCCCTATGCTTTTTCATTAGTAAAAGATGGGGTATGCGAGCAGTGAAGTTTTTTGCAGGCAATTCAAATATAAATAAAATAGAAAAAATGCTAAGCATTTTGCACAATACCAAGTCTTTCATCAAAGCTCGAGTGGCTTTCTTTACTATTCCCGAACTTTTGGCATATGCTGCCGGTCTTACTCGTATGAATTTCTGGAAATTTATGTTACTTCAAATTCCACTTTACATTCCAAGCGGTTTTGTACTGGTATTTTTAGGTTCTACTATCGCAGTGTTTACCACGAGGTATGCCATATTTCTTTCTCTTTTTGCAATAATCCTCGCTTCGCTTGGTATTTGGACTTTAGCCAAAGATTATAGGAAGATAGAGGGGTTATGAACAAGATTATAAATTCTATAATAACAATTATTTTGCTCGTGGTACTGGGGTATTCGGCCTATGAATATACTCGTACACCTTGCGATACCGTACTCGAATATTCTATAGGTAGGTTCGATACCAATTTTGGTGTCAGTCAAATTCAGTTTAAAAATTATGTAGCACAGTCGGAACTAGCTTGGGAAAAAGAAGTAGGTAAAGAACTTTTCAAATACAACCCCGAAGCCAAATTTAAAATCAATTTGATTTATGATGAAAGGCAAAAGGCAACTATACTGAAACAAAGAACAGAATCAGGTCTCGATGCGGCTGAAACGACCTTGCAATCCCTCGATGCTCGTTTAGCTTTATTTAAATCAGAGTACGATAGGCAAGTGAAAGCTTTTGATGTGATGAAAGAAAATTTGGATACTCTGTCTAATGAATACGAAAAGCAAGTAGAGTATTGGAACTCTCATGGTGGCGCCCCGAAGGGGGAGTACGAAAAATTAGAGGCTATGAGGCAGAGTATCAATACTTCCGTCTCTCAAATTAATAACGAGGCTAGCTCTATAAACAGTATGGCTAAGCAACTCAATACTATTGTCGAGGAGCGCAATACTGCGGCCAAGAATTATAATAAAGCGGCTGAAAGTTACAATTCTGCTTACGGCGATAGAGCCGAATTTAATCAGGCGGAATACACCGGTAAAGAAATAAATGTTTACCAATTTGATAGTTCAGTCGGGCTTATCATGGCTATGACTCATGAGTTTGGCCATGCACTAGATATGGATCATGTCGAGAATTCAGAATCCATCATGTATTACCTTCGTGATAGCGACAACACTTTTTCCAGTCCTATTTTGACGGAGGAAGACAAGGCTGAGCTTAGAAAAGCTTGTAGATTATAATTTTTGTATTTCTTTTAGATCGTGATCAGGAATATAGAGAATAGCCAAGCCGATTATTATTCCGAACACTCCACTTAGTAAGTGGTCGCCTCCAAGGTATAAAATATCTACCGCGTCGAGCACATACCAAATCCCGCGCCAAATAAGTACCAAGCCTATAACTAAAGACAAATTTTTAGCAAAATATCCAAACAGTTTCATTGATGCTAATTATATATTATACTGCTTTTTGGCGCCACAGCCGTTGTAGCTCAGTTGGTAGAGCACGTCATTGGTAATGACGAGGTCATCGGTTCAATCCCGATCAACGGCTCCGGTTTAATTTAGAAATATTATGGGAATGAATGATGCACCACAGCCTTTAGAAAATACTGAACAAATGAAAGTTGCTCTTCTTGAGAGTCTGAAATCTACGGGTATACATAGTCCTGAAACCCAAGTCTTGCTCAATCAGTGGCTAGATAGAAGAGAGAACGAGGTGCAGGCTACATCTGCTCCCGATGCTCGAGCAGTTTTCGATCTAGAAAGAGTCGATCTATTTTTAGCTGCTGGGGATATGGAATTTGCCAAGGATGCTCTTGTTGATGCCTATCTTGTGATTGTAGGTGAAGGTCTAGATGATATGATGCAACAAGCTTGGGACAGAGCAGAAAGTTTAGGAATAGATGATCTCAACACTGAAGCCAATGATAAGATAGAGGGGGCCCGATAAATTCGCCACCTTAGCTCAGTTGGTAGAGCACGTCTTTCGTAAAGACGGGGCCCGCAGTTCGATTCTGCGAGGTGGCTCTATAAAATAAAATGGAAAAAGAAGAAATACAAAAAAAGATAGAGCAATTGGAAGCTGAGATGCAAGCGTCTGATTTTTGGGCTGATAAAGATAAGGCCCAGGGAAAAATAAAAGAATTGCAGGCACTGAAAGATGAACTCTCTGGGGTCGGTAAATATGATAAAGGCGATGCGGTGATGACTATTTTTTCTGGAGCTGGGGGAGACGATGCGGAGGATTTTTCACGCATACTTCTTGAGATGTATTTAAAATTCTTTGAAAGAAAAGGTTTTGTTTTTTCTATCGTTCATCAAAATCATAATGATCATGGGGGGTTTAGGAATGTTACTTTGGAAATAAATGCTCCCCACTCCGCATCTCCCTTCGGTCGAGCTTCGCGGGGCTTCGGTCCCTACGGGACCTTGAAAAACGAATCGGGAGTACATCGGCTCGTGCGCATCTCTCCATTCAATGCTAACGCCAAGAGGCATACCAGTTTCTCGATGGTGGAAGTTATTCCCAAATTCGAAAAAACCAGCGAGATAGAGCTCTCTCCTGATGATTTGAAAGTAGAATTATCACGCTCCTCTGGCCCTGGAGGCCAGAATGTAAACAAAAGGGAAACTGCAGTACGGGTTGTGCATGAGCCGACAGGCCTCGCCGTGCACGTCGATTCAGAGCGTAGTCAGGCGCAAAATAAAGAACAAGCTATAAATATTTTAAAAGGAAAAATTTTCAAGATGTTGGAGGAGAAGCGTATTACTAATGAAAAAGGGATGTATATTTCTAAAACAACCAAAGTAGAGTGGGGCAACCAAATACGTTCCTATGTCCTGCATCCATATAAAATGGTGAAGGATCATCGTACTCTAGTCGAAACCAGTAATGTAGAGAAGGTGCTTGAGGAGGGTGAAATAGATGAATTTATAGAGGCAGAGAAAGGATTGTAAATTTCAGCTCCACTCCTGTATAATTTATGAGTGATGATTTCCTTCAATAATGTATCTAAGAAATACACTGATAATTCGGTAGCCTTGGAAGGCGTTAGTTTTGATGTTTCCCCTAATGAGTTTGTGTCTATCGTCGGTCCTTCTGGCTCAGGTAAAACTACCCTCATCAAACTTATTCTAGCGGAAGAAAAGCCGACAAGCGGCAAGGTTTACCTGCGCGATTCTGATATCCATTCTCTTTCTGGGGAAGATTTGAATCAACTTCGGCGCAAAATCGGCGTCGTTTTTCAAGATTTCCGTTTGTTACCGAATAAAAATGTTTTCGAAAATATTGCTTTTGCTATGGAAGCTGCCGGTCGAGAGGAAGGTGAAATCGAAGCCGATGTACCTCATGTGCTTGAGCTGGTCGACCTACCTCACAAGGCTTGGAATTTTCCGCATGAGCTTTCTGGTGGGGAAAAACAGCGAGTGGCTATTGCTAGAGCTATCGTCAATCAACCTGATATAATTATTGCCGATGAGCCGACAGGCAATTTGGACCCGATGAATACCTACGATATCGTCCAAATTTTGAAAAAGATTAACGATTTAGGTACTACGGTAGTCCTCACGACTCACAACAAAGGAGTGATCGATTCGATCGGCAGGCGTGTTATTACCATGCAGGAGGGAAGGGTAGTGCGCGATGATCCGAGCGGGAAATATATATTGTAATGGAAGCAAAAACAGAATTTAAAACAAAATTAAGGCGAGTGATGAAGGCGGGGTTTGTAAACTTTTTCCGAAGCGGCTATGTTTCCTTGGCTTCAGTTTTGGTCATGATAATTACTTTGTCGACCATCGCTTCAGTTATCTTTATGGGTGCTATATTCAACACCACTCTAGAAGAGCTTCGCAATAAGGTAGATGTCAATGTGTATTTTCTGACGAGTAGCAGTGAGCAGGACATTCTTGATTTACAAAAAAGGCTCGAATCTTTGCCTGAAGTGGCGAATATTGAGTACATTTCTCGTGAACAAGCCTTGGCTAATTTCAAACTTCGACACGAGAACGACCAGATTACTCTGCAGGCTCTCGAGGAGCTAGGCGACAACCCCCTTGGGGCCGCTCTCAATATAAAGGCTAAAGAGCCTTCCCAGTATCAAGGTATCGCCGACTTTTTAGGTCAGGACAATATCCTTTCTCGCGATGGCGAATCTATTATTGATAAAGTAAATTATCTTCAAAACAAAACAGCTATTGATCGCTTGACCAAAATCATCGATTCATCGAAAACTTTGAGCTCAGTCGTGATGCTCCTTCTAGTGGTCATATCAATAGTTATCACTTTGAATACCATTCGCCTCGCTATTTATGTATCGCGTGAAGAAATAGGGGTGATGCAGCTTGTCGGCGCTTCCAAAAATTATATCCGCGGCCCATTCGTCATCACTGGTATCATGTATGGACTAGTCGCTTCTATTCTTACCCTTATTATGTTCCTGCCGATTACTTATTGGCTTGGTGGAGTTACTGAAAATTTTTTCATCGGCCTCAATATTTTTAGCTACTATTTAAGTAATATTTTCCAAATTACTTTCATCATTCTCCTCTCTGGCATTGCGATTGGCGCGGCATCGAGCCTCCTTGCAGTCCGCAGGTATTTGAAATTGTGATTCTTTATGTTCTATTCTAAAAAATATTTCCAAAATTATTTTTTTATCATTCTCGCTTTACTCTTTCTTTTGCCTATACTTTTACCTCTGCAAGCCAGAGCGGAAATTACCTACCCCTATACTTTGGACGAAAAGCCCCAAACTCTTTTTGGCGATAGCGCACAGATAGGTACTTACCTTGGGATGGAAAATTATACCGCAGGTTATTCAGGCGGCTATGCCCATATCACTTTTACCTACACTCACCACCAATGTTGTTTTGCCGGCTACCCTCCGCTTGTTTATATTACCGATGTCGATCCGCAAACTACTTCCACTCCGACAGAAAGGTCTTCCCTTGCCGCTTACAATATTCCTTCATTCAATAATATTGCTACCGATTGGTATTCGTACGATATACAATTTGACGCACTCGGTTATAGGGTCGTAGTAAAACAGCAGGCTGAAGGTAACGAAATATTCAATGAATACAGAAATATAGCAGGCCTCACCGATACCGACTTTGTAGCTATTACAAATCGCTATCCGAGGGATGCTGAAGCGACCGGTGTGTATGCGCTCTCTCTCGCTCCTTTTTCTATTAAAGAAGGGCCAGTTGAGCCGGAAGAAAAAGTTGTAAATCCACTTATTGTCATTCCCGGTATCATGGGCTCAGCTTATAAAAATGCTGAGCTTGTGATCGACCCTATTCTTCATACATATGACGACCTTCTGGCTACCTTTGATCAAAATGGTTATACTCCAGGCCTCGACCTTTTTACTTTTCCATATGAATGGAGGGATTCAAATTTACTGACTGCAAATCTACTGGACGATAAAATAACTGAGGTCAAAAATGCTTGTCTCTCTCAAACTCCCCAAAATATTGATTGTTCCAAAGTCGATATCGTAGCTCACTCCATGGGGGGCCTAGTTGCTCGCGCTTATATCCAATCTCTCGACTACGACTCCGACGTCGACCAGCTCATCTTCCTCGGTACTCCTCACAAAGGTTCACCTACTGATTATCTTCAATGGGAGGCGGGGAAATTTCCACCGGATGTAAACAACATTATGAAAGAATTGTTTTTCGAAGCGGAAGCTCTTAGAAAAGGGTACCCAACAATTTTTGATTATATTCATAACAGGCCGATACTTTCTGTTCAAGAGCTTTTGCCAATATTTGATTATTTGAAGGATGATAATACTGCTACTGTGAGAGCTTATCCAAACAATTATCCTCAAAATGTTTTTCTTGAAAGTTTAAATAATAATATTTCAGCTCTTATAAATTCAGGAGTTGAAGTTACAAACATAGTAGGCGACTCGGGTGAGAATAAAACCATAAATACTATTCGAGTTATCCCTACCGACCATGCCATTTTCTGGCAACATGGAGAGCCGGAAGGATTTGGGGGCGTGATAGGTGACAGTGGTTTAGAAAGAGGAGTGGGGGACAACACAGTTTCTCCGACAAGCTCTGCTTTAACAGGTTTTACCAGTGAAGAAATAGTAGCTTCACATAACAGGATTCCGACAAAATCAGCAAACAGTGTATTCAAAATACTTACTGGTAATGATTCGGTTACAAATATAGACAATGGTTCCGATATTGATCCGAAAGTTTTGATTCTCCAGTTACTCTCTCCGATAGATGTAGTTGTTACTGCCCCTGACGGTAAAAAAATCGGCAAAAACTTCTCCAGTGGCCAAGAATACAATGAAATATCAGGTGCGTTTTATTCTGGATTCCAAACTGATGATGAATACATAACTATCCTTAACCCTATGGATGGTCAGTATAAAGTGGAAGTAAAGGGAACAGGCAGTGGAGGAGAGTATGCAGTGCTCACTAGTTTAGTTTCTGGCAGTGTTTCGGCGACCAAAGAGGTTTCAGGTCTTACCCTACCTAGTCAGGTTACGACCCTGAATGTGCTAGTGAATAATGAAGATATTGGAGAGACAGAGTCGCAAAAAATAATAAATTCAGAAGTTTTGAAGAACGACATTATTAAGGCCTATGATTTGGGTTGGATTACTGATAAAAAATTAAAGGATCAATTGTTGAAGAAAGCCGAAGGTATTATAAAAGTGGAGAAAAGGATAGAAAAAGTTATCGAAAAGTTGCCAAATGGCCAGAGAAAGGAGAAAAGAATTGAGAGACTGGAGCAAAGAGTCGATAATAAAGCGGCTCTGGCCTTGCTGGTTGAACTGAAAGGATATCGTAAGGGTAAAATAAATGAACAGGCGTATAATATTATCAAAGAGGATTTAGAATGGTTATTAAATAATTAACATGAAAAACTTCATTAAAAATATAATTTTATTAGTTGTGGTTCTTGTCTTAAGTTATTTTACTTCAGAGTATTTTGGTAAATTGTATGATTATTTTTCTCCACTCTATGACAGCTCTTTTTTCCCCATTCCTAAGGAAGGCCTGATTACTATAACCGGTGTTCCATTCGCTTATGTATTTTTCCTCATACTTCTTTTCAAACTATTCGCATGGGGAAATAAAAAGAAGTGGATCGGTTGGCTCCTTGTGCCGCCACTTCTATTTTTCGGTTCGGGCGATATCAAACACATCTATTTGCCTATTATCCTCGGCCTCATCGCTTTCTATCTCGGAAAACTCCTTCAACGACTCTTCATCAAAAACTACACCACATAATTTCCAACACCAAGGGGGACCCTTGGTTATGATTTGACTAGAAAATACTTATTGCTAGAATTGTTCTAGAAGCAGTTATCCTGTGTTGAGGAGGCACCATGTTTCAGTTACTTAGAACCGCTCGGGCTAAGAAAACTTCCCGTCGCGGCTTGCAATATCTCGATCGTGAGCATCCTGGCTGGGAAAACAGAATTCCGGCCGATGTGGACATTAGCTCAGGTGAACACTGTGTCGTGGTCCACCTGACTGGCAAACACTACAACGAAGGTATCACAATCCTCGGCATTTCGAACCCGGCTTATCTTGGCTTCTGTGTCTATGGAAGCCCAGGGGATCAGGCCGCCATCGCCGAGTACTCAGTGCTTACCAGCGAATTTCGAGCTGGGCGGGACGATCGTCTCAAACTGAAGAAGCAACAGACTCTTCTGGCAAGTGAGCTCGATCGTCAAGATGTCGAAAACCTCGTCGAAGTCTGAAGGCATATCGTCGCATCAGATTTTGTGCCCGTGGGGAGAGTTCCTCACGGGCACATTTTGTTCTGTAGAAGATGACCATCTACACATATAAAAAGCGAGAGGCGCTGGAGCGCCTCTCTGGAATGGAGTCGGGTGAATGCGAAGAGGGTTTACTTCCGAGTCGTTACTGCAATGTGTTTGACTCGCTCTGTTCCCGTCACTAGAAGATATTCCGGGTCGAGCCACACGTGGTTGATCTCATCCAGGATGTCGGCGATTGAACTGAACTCTCCGAAGAGTGCGTTCCAGGCCGCCCGTTTCTTGGGGCTTTTTCCTCCACGGATCGAGCCTCTGAGATACCTTTTCCGAATTATCGGCTTGACATGCTCTGACCCGAAGATAGCGTAGAAGTATTGGAATCGATCGAGGATACCCAGCACCGGCAAGTTGTCGAACAGCAGATGCCACGCTTCGTGCTTGTAGCGTGCTACCTTGGAGATGTTGCTGTCTGAATTTTCTCCACCCAGGCTTCTCGGTTTCCTATGGTGATGAGTTTCCTCCAGAGGGTTTGGTTTGCGGCGTGGTAACCTTGCTCTAGCTGGTCTTTTTTCGGGAATCTTTTTCAGGATCCCTTTCCTTTTGATTTTCGTACCGCCTCCTTATCGGGACCCGTCAGGATTCCGATTCTGTAACTAGAATACTAATTTTAAATATAAAATCAATACTAAAATAATAAAATGAAATGGCCCCCCACCAGGTTGGTGGGGGGCCAGAATTTGCGGGGCGAAGCGGTAAACGCATTAAAAGAGTTGCTCGATCTCTTCCTTCAGTGTTTCGACACCCGACACGATTGCTCCGGCGATTGCCACGACGTCGAGCTCCTGTATTTTGGGGTTTTCGTCACCAAACCTTCGACAGAGTTGTTCCGGCGAGAAAGTTCTGCTCACGAGCACTCCAGCCAGTTCGTTGTGATTCGTGTCTCTCCAACTTTCTCGGTTCGCTTTTGCGAGGATACAAAACTTTCTCGCGTAAGCGACATACGTGTCTGCAGAGAACATCGACTTCAGTGGATCGATGGCGTTGAAGGCGGTGAGGACAACATCTCCGCCTCGTCCTTGTTCCGTGAGAAAACGGGCCACTACTTCTTCAGAAGTGGCGCCAGTTCTTTTTATGCTTGGGTCAAGCGGCACGGATTGCGTGCTACTACTCATGGGGTATTCTCCTTCCTGACTAGGGTCTAAGGCGGAATTATACACATTTTTTACAAAAAAGAAACACCCCTGGGGTGCTTCGCAGTCTGGACGGCGGTACAACCGGGGAGGTTCTGTACGAGCGTTTGACTTTGAAGCACCCTCTAGAGGTGCGTGTGTTCAGCTACGGGCCGGACACACAGGAGGCACAGTGCAAGGGCCACTGCACCTCTATAATAAACCCATATAAAACATTTGTCAAACCCATTTATAATTCCATTTACAAATAAAAGAGTAGAAAATTACCCCAAAATCTGATAGATTGTCTTGTATTGCTGGCTCGCCCGCCTGCAACGCTATGCAAGCATAAGCGTAGCATTGCGGGCAGGTCTAATGGTAATCTGAATCTATGTTCTTCTATACATATGTTTTGAGAAGCAATAAAGATGGCCATCTGTATATCGGCTGGACAAAAAATCTGTCCAATCGTTTTTCCATGCATTCTAAGGGCGAAGTCTTATCTACAAAAAATCGACGGCCACTAGAATTAGTATATTTTGAAGGGTGTCTATCTGAATCAGCTGCTATAGCTCGAGAAAAGCAACTCAAGACAGGATTTGGTAGACTATATTTAAAGAAAAGAGTTTTTTGATTGCTGGCTCGTCTAACGGTAGGACACATCCCTCTGGAGGATGGTATTGGGGTTCGAGTCCCTGGCCAGCAGCCGCCATTTTTTAACGAACGAGCAAAGCGAGTGACTATAAAAAATGAGCGTCCAATTGTACTCAACTGGGCTGCCAATTTTATTAAGCGTCCCGCAATGTAATATGCGGGGCAAATAGTTTTAGACTAAATATTTTATAAAACGAAACCCGCTACCTTCATGAGGTGCGGGTCGATTTTAAGTTGGGTCCCAGGCGCTCGAGAGCCTAAACAGCGAGGCGTGCAGATCTCCTCGCTAAAAAACATCTCGAGCGCCTTTCGCCCATCGCGCCACCGGGTCGGAGGGGCCGGCAACAACGATCTCGTAAAAAATCAATTAGTGCTGTACTGCTGGCATTATATACCCATCACCAAATTCTGTCAAGGCCGCACAAGTCCTTTCACATATAATCCACCTTTGGTGTTGCAAAATTGACCTGCATTCCTATACTGTTAAAGAAGTACTTAAATCAGCTTAAAGTTCCTTAAGTAAAGAACTTTTTATTAAATTAAAATTTTAACCGAATGAAAAAGACAATAATTTGGATAGTAATCCTAGCCCTCGCTATTTGGGGCATCACAGCCCTCACTGGTGATAAATCTCAAAAAGCCGTCCTCGACGGTCCAGTGAAGATTGGGGTTATATCTCCTCTTACTGGAGATGGCGCTGCCTATGGTGAACCAGGCGTGAATGTATATAAACTGGCCGTAAAAGAAATCAATGATGCTGGTGGTATAGACGGCAACATGATTGAACTTATAATCGAAGATGGTAAGTGTACTGGTGCATCTGCTTCTAGCGCAGCACAGAAACTTGTAAATGTAGATAAAGTGCAAGTGATTATTGGTGGATTTTGTAGTGGTGAATCACTGGCTGCGATTCCAATAGTCGAAACTGCAAAGGTGGCATTATTTTCAGCTGGCTCAAGCAACCCAGGACTTACAGGAAAAAGTCGCTACTTCGCTCGAAACTATCCTGGAGATTCAGCACAAGGTAAGGTTCTAGCAAATATTGCTAACGATCAAGGCGCTAAGACTGTGTATGTTCTAGCTGAACAAACTGATTACGCTAAAGGTATAGCAGATGCTTTGAAGACTTCTTTTGCTGATCTTGGTGGTACTGTGACAATAGAAGAATTTCCAAGTAGTGCTACTGATATGAGACAGTTAGTAACTAAAGCCAAAGCTGCAAATGCTGACTTCTTTATGATGAGTGTGCAAACACCTGCTATGGGTCAAAAGATTCTTAAAGCAATGCAAGATTTACAATGGAAGCCGAAATTATTGGTAAATGATGCAATCCCAGGAGATCCTGCTACCATGTCTACTTATAAAACAACTTTGGATGGAGCTTATACGGCTGAAGTTGGAACTGATGTGGACAATCCGATCTTCAAACATGCTCTTGATCTCTATAAATCTACATATGGAACAGATATGCCTTTCCAAAGTTATGGTCAGATGGAGTGGGATGCGCCATTCATAATTCGTGATGCTATAAAAGCAGTCGGTTATGATGGAGAAAAAATTGCGGATTGGCTTCATAGTGAAGTCAAGAATTGGCAAGGCGCTGCGGGTTCGGTAACTATCGGATCTGATGGTGATCCGCTCGTAGGTCACAGAGCAGAAGTTATAAAGAATGGAAAGACAGAAGTATTGAAGTAGAGTTTAAAGTGAGTTATTTACAAAAACACTTGTCCTGAATAATTGTGAAGGGCGGGTGTTTTTGTTATATTCAGACTAATGGATATTCTGCCGCAACTCATATTCAATAGCATTATTGCTGGAGCCATATATATGATGGTGGCGCTTGGGTTCAATCTTATTTACGGCACAGTAAAATTCTTTGACCTCGGGTATGGAGCGCTCACTGTCGTCGGAGGCTACATGGTTTTTCTTTTTTACAAAAAGCTCGGTTTCGATCTCTCACTTGCTGTTTCCCTTGGCATACTTATAACTGGTACGGTAGGCTACTTGATAAATAAATTTGTTTATAAAAAGTTGCGTGATCGCAAAGCTTCGAGCATGGTCCTCCTCGTGGCCTCTCTCGGTATGCTCACCGTGCTTCAAGCTATTGTGGCCATGATTTTTACCAGCCAGTTCCAAACTCTCTCTATCGGAGGTGGTACTAGTCGTGTATTTGAGCTCTTTGGCGCCATCATTACAGAGGTACAAGCCGTCATCCTCATAAGTGGCCTTATGATCGCAGTTACCCTATCTGTAATTTTGAAGAAAACTCTTTTTGGTAAAGCAGTAAACGCTGTCGCTGATGATGAAGAAGTGGCAAAAATAGTCGGCATCAATACCAATAAAATAATCGCCGCTGTTTTCTTCATCGGCTCATCAATCGCCGGCCTTGCCGGTATCCTTGTTGGCTTCGACACTGGCGTCGAGCCGACTATGGGCCTCTCTCTCCTCCTGAAAGGTATCATCGCTTCCATCATCGGCGGTATCGGAAATATTTATGGAGCGGTTTTAGGAGCTTTTCTTTTGGGCTTCGTCGAAAATTTTGGCATTTGGAAAATTTCGGGGGAGTGGAAGGACGCTATCGCTTTTGGACTTTTAATAATTTTCTTACTATTCCGTCCGCAAGGGATTCTCAGGAAGTAAAAAGTTGGTAAAGTTATAAAGTTTGTAAGGTAAAGATAGAAAAAAGATTATGAAAATAGAAAAATTTGAAGATCTGATTTCTTGGCAGAAAGCACGAGAAGTTTCTTTGCTAGTCTATAAAATCTTTAGAACCAACAAAGATTTTAGTTTTAGGGACCAGCTACAAAGAGCAGTAGTTAGTATTTCAAATAATATAGCCGAAGGGTTTGAGAGAAAGAGTAATAAAGAATTAATGCAGTTTCTATACATAGCCAAAGGCTCATGTGGAGAGTCGAGATCTATGCTTTATCTTGCTAAAGATTTAAGCTATATTTCAAAGGAAGAATTTAATATTTTAATTAATTTATTAGTCGAAATATCCAGATTACTTTCGGGGTTTATCAAAACTTTATAACTTTACACTTTCGACTTTATAACTCACGTATGGAATATTTAATACACTTAGCAATTCTCGCCGGTATTTACGCTATCCTCGGCATGTCGCTCAACCTGGTCGTCGGTTACACCGGGCTAATATCTGTCACTCAAGCCGCTTTTTATGGCATTGGCGCTTATACCACAGCTATCATGATTACTCGCTACGATACCAACTTTTTTCTGGCTCTCCTCCTAGGTATTATTATTTCTGGAATAGCTGGGCTTCTTGTCGGCTATGTTCTCTCTCGTTTCAAAGGCGATTTCTATGCCCTTGGGTCAGTCGGGTTCAACACCATCGTTTATAGCATTTTTCTCAATTATCAAGATTTGACCAGAGGTCCTCTTGGCATCCCAGGTATCGATCGGCCCAGCCTTTTTGGAATATCATTTTCCGATAATCTCCCATTTCTTATTCTTGTCGCACTCACAGCTGTAATATTATTTTACATTTCAAAATTTATTGTCGATTCTTCTTTCGGCCGAGTGCTGAAAGCGATTCGGGAGGACGAAGTGGCCATCCAAATTTTTGGTTATAAAACTCATCAATTCAAATTGGCTATATTTGTGATCGGGGCGGTCATGGCTTCGATCGCTGGCTCTTTCTTTGCCAGCTACATCACTTTTATCGATCCTTCGACCTTTACGATCCTCGAATCCATCTTCATCCTTTCAATTATTATTTTGGGTGGCCTGGCCAATTTGCGCGGTTCTGTCATTGGCGCTATTTTTCTTATCCTCCTGCCCGAAATCTTGCGCTTTGTAGGTTTTCCTTCCGATATTGCCGCCCAAATGCGGGTCTTGGTTTATGGGGCATTACTCGTTATACTCATGTTATATCGTCCGCAGGGACTGGTGGGGGAGTATAAATTATAAATTTCGCAAAATTACATGAAAAAACTAATCCTGTCGTTTGTAGTCGTCGTAGTCCTGGGTCTATTGTGGTGGAATCAGTCTAAGAATAGCGCTGTTCCGGCTACCGGTGAACCGATAAAGATTGGAGGTATTTTCATATTGAGTGGTGAGGGAGCAAGCTGGGGTGAGGCTGCGAAGAATGGTATGGAGCTTGCCATCAAAGAAATAAATGCAGAGGGTGGAATCGAGGGAAAGCCACTGCAGGGAATTTATGAAGATGATGGAAGCGATCCTTCTAAAGCCATAAGTGCTTTCAATAAACTTACTAATTCTGACGGAGTTAAATTTATTATAGGTCCAAATTGGTCTAACACAGGTCTTTCTCTCATTGAGTTAATCAAACAGCATGGTGTTGTGGCGATCTCTCCTTCCTTGGGCTTGCCTGCTTATAATGAATCGAGTGAATATATCTTTAACACTTGGCCCCATGATGAGATTTTGTCAGAAAATCTAGCCCAATATGTCTATGATAAGGGGTATAGGAATGTAGCAGTGTTTGGAGCAAATGATGTTTGGGTTAAAGCCCAAGACCAAGCCTTTATTAAAAAGTTTGTAGAATTAGGAGGAAAGATTGCTTTTTTGTATGAACCATTGGTTACTGAAACTGATGTGATGTCTGAAGTCACAAAAGTAAAGAATGATAAAAGCATTGATGCTATCGTATTAACTGTGGCTGATTACGGTCTTTCCTCTATTGTGCCAAATCGTCTTAAAGAGTTGGGTGTTTCTTTACCAATTTACTCTCTAACCGTTAGTTTTCATGTTATCAATAACTGTGGCAACGCTTGCGAAGGAATGACATTCTTAACTTTCCTTACTCCAACTTCGGATTTTGAGAAAAAGTATAAAGCAGCTTACGATAATCGTGAAGTAGAAATAGGGGCCGATTCTGCTTATGATGCAGTAATGTTGCTTGCTGATGCCTTTAAGAAAACTGGTTCTGTCGATCCTGGTGATGTTCAAGCTTACTTAAATAAAATAGAAAAGTACGAGGGTGCTTCAGGTAGCCTTGTCGCTGACGGCGAAGGTGCTTTTACAAAACCTTACCTAATCAAAAAAGTTCAGAATGGTTTACCGGTAACAATTAAAGAATAATTAATAAAATATGAAAAAAATAATTTGGATTTTAGTGGTAGTAGTTGCGGCAATAGGAATCTGGTTTGGGATTAGTAAAAGACAAGCTCCTGCTGTAGAGGGAGGAACAATTAGGATTGGAGCTGCGCTCGGTTTAAGCGGATTTTGTGCTGATTTCGGTGAAGGAGAAAAGAAAGCAATCGAATTAGCAATCGATGAAGCTAATAAAAATGGAGGAGTAAATGGAAAGACAATACAGTTGATTACGGAAGATACTTTCTGTGATGGTAAAGGTACAGCGAGTGCTGTGCAGAAGCTTATTAGTGTGAACAAAGTTGAAGTAATTCTAGGGCCAACATGGGGCGATAGTTTCCAGTCCGGTTTCCCGATTGCTCAAAAAGCGGGTATCGTTTCTATATCTCCTTCTGCCGCTATGGAGGCTTTAGAATTTACGGGAGCTTCTAATGATCGGGTATATTCCACCTGGTTCCCTCAAAGAAGTGAGATAGAATTTCTACAAAAATATGCTGTGAGGAAAGGTGTAAAAGAATTTGTCGTTCTGTATGAGAATGACCCTTTTACAGAAATGATGGCAAAACTATTTGAGTCCGAAGCAGTTAAAGTTGGTATAAAAATAAGTCATTCTGAGGAAACGACTCTTGGAGCTGATGACTATAGAACTGTTATCGCTAAAGTAAAGGCTTACCCAAATGCAGCTGTATTTATTTCTTTCATTGCTCCGGAGATTAAGGCAAAGTTTTTGAAACAGTTCAAAGAACTTGGATTAAAAAATACAGTATTCAGCTCTGCTGATATTGAAAACCAGGCTTTGCTTGATTCTTTTCCAAAGGTGCTTGAAGGGGTAGTGTTTGGATCAGCAAAAATAACAGGCAACACTGTTGATTTCGTAAATAAACACAAAGCTAAATTTGGTACAGAACCACAGGGTGCTGCGGCCGGGCAAGCATACGATGCGGCTAATATATTGATTGAAGCATTAAAGAAAGGTCCTGTATCAGACTTGAATACAAACATAACTAAAGTTTCTGTGCCCGGTACTACTGTAAAGGAAGTTAAATTCAATGATAAACATCAAGTTGTTGGGGGAGGCTACACTCTAAAAACAATCAAGGACGGTCAGTTTGTCGATCTAAAATAATATTAAAATATGAAAAAAGTAATCCTATCATTCATAGCAGTCGTCGTACTCGGTTTACTTTGGTGGAATCAATCTAGCAACAAAGCTCCAGCTACCGGTGAACCGATAAAGATAGGGCAAATGTCGGGATTATCGGGTGTGGGAGCTGATATCGGGGAAGAAGAGAGAAATGGGGCTTTGCTTGCAGTTGAGCAAATCAATAAGAATGGGGGTGTGGGTGGCAGGCCGATCGAGATGATTTCGGAAGATACACCTCCTTTTGATTTGAAAGTGGGAGTATCTGTAGCTGAAAAACTTATTACTATCGATAATGTTCTTGCTATCGTAGGGCCACAGTGGGATGGTCAAGCCGAAGTCATAGCAGGTATTGCTGTGAGTAAAAAAGTCCCTGTCATAAGTCCAAACGCTTCTACTGACATTGAGTCAAAAATTAATTCTCCCTACTTTTTTACTACTTGGCCTGATAACGAGGTGGGTATTAAAGAATTATTGAAATTTGCGCAAGGTCGAGGTTGGAAAAAAATTGCAGTTATTCAACCTGCGAACTTCAGTTTCTGGCTTTACACTACAACTCTCCTTGAAAACAATGCTCCTGATTATGGGATTGAAATTGTGTCAAAAGAAATGGGGACGGATTTTAGTGTGGTGGATTACAGGACTCTTATCACCAAAACTAAATCCAAAAAACCTGATGCAGTTTTTGGTTCCTACGCCGATTTGGAATGTGTGTTCCTAAAACAGTCGAAAGATTTGGGACTGGAAGTGCCACTGCTTTCCACTGAATCAGCGGGCACGCCTAAAGCTCTCGAAGAATGTCCTGCCCTTATGAACGAAAGGTTGTATTTTGCTACTCCTAGCCAAAGTCATGGGTATGAGGAGTTTTCGAAAGCGTATGAAGAAAGATTTGAACATAAGCCAATTTCTCCTTCCGCTGTTACTGCCCACAATGCTGTTTCTGTATTGGCAGAAGTTATGAGGAAATTAGTTGATTCTGAAGAGGAGCTTACGAGAGAAAATATTAAAAACTATTTAGAAACGGTAAAGTTTGAGGATGCCATATCGATGCCTTTCATTGAATTCGATGGAAAAGGTTTTGTGGTGACTCCTCCTGAAGCATTCGAAATGCAAACAGTAAAGGACGGTAAGTTTGTTAAGATTAATTAAAATATGAAAAAAATAATTTGGATTGTAGTCGTGGTGGTAATAATTCTGGGTTTGGTATGGATGAATAAAAAGAAAGAGCCTGTTTCCGGTGAGCCGATTAAAATAGGGGCTATTATTTCGGAGACGGGTTTTGCGTCGGCTTTTGGTGAAATGTCGAGGTATGGCATCGAAATGGCGATGAAAGAAATAAATGATAAAGGAGGTATGAATGGAAGGATGGTGGAAGTGATTTACGAAGATGATAGGACTGATCCGAAAGCGGCTGTTGGTTCATACCAAAAACTCACAAGTGTTGATAAAGTTGATGCTATTATAGGAAGTAACTTTGATTTTGTTACTCAACCGATATTTGCGATAGCGAAAGATTCGGGCACTGTTGTTATCTCTCCTTCAAATCCTCGCATAGCAGGAGTGTTCGATACCAATAGCCACAGTTTTGTAATGATGAGCGACTTCTCTAAAATTATCTATTCTCTCGAATCGTATCTTTCTAAGAGCGATTACAAAAAACTTGCTGTGGTGCATTTTGATTCTGGGTTCGGAGCGGAGATAGTTAAAAATCTTTCTGAAATAAACAAAAAATTAGGTAAGGGCGAAGTGGTGGACGAAGCTTACAAACAAATAGGCAACAATGATTTCCGTACCATCATCTTAAAATTGAAGCAGGCAAATGTGGATATTGTGTTTCTCGACATGGTAACGATTGATCCTGTTACCTTTATGACCCAATCGAAACAGCTCGGTTTTAAGCCTCAAGTGGTTACTTACGACAGTGTCAAGGACTCTTTAGCGATAGAAGGGACTGATAAAAGTTTGTTTGATGGTGTCGTAGTTTTGAATTGGAATGTTACTCCAGAGAGCTTCGATAAGAAATTTAGGGAAATATATAAAATCGAACCAGCCAATTCGGTAAACAGGGCTTATGATGCTCTTTATATCTTAGCCGAAGCTGTATCAAAAGCTAAAGATAAATCAGAAGTACCTTCTCTTCTTGAAAACACAAAATTCAAAACTCCAAATGGTACATTCCAATTCAGTGCTGAACACGCTTCTCTCAATACCCCGACTGCAATCCAAACAATCCAAGATGGTAAGTTTGTTCCTTTGAAGAAATAAAGAATTAAGAAAAGCCGACCCCTAATGGACGTCGGGTCGGCATGATTTCGCCAAATCAAATGTCAACACTTTCAACAAATAAAATTACTAAACACTTTGATGGAGTGTATGCCGTGGATGGGCTTTCGTTGTCCTTTGAGCCAGGGAAGGTGACGAGTTTGATAGGGCCGAATGGTAGTGGTAAATCGACTCTCATCAATACGATTACTGGCATACATCAAATCGATGGAGGAATGGTACTCGTGGGCAGAGATACAGTCCTTTCCAAAATCAGGCGGTACGATGTCCCGACCTACGAAATCACGCGCACCTTTCAAGATGTGAGGCTTTTCGAGCAGATGACAGTACTCGACAATATTTTAGTAGTGCTCACGGAAAGAAATACTACAGAAGCTTTGTTCGAAAAACACAAAACATTTCACTTAGAAAAGGCAGAGGAGGTGTTAAATCGTGTAGGGTTGTGGAACCCTCCTTCGCATAAAGCTTCGGGCGGGCAAGTAAAACAGAATGAGCTTGCAGCGAACCTTTCATATGGTCAGCGCAAACTGCTCGAAATCGCCCGTATTCTAGCTATGACTCATTCGCCAACAGGGGAGGCGAAAATATTTTTCTTCGACGAGCCTTTTGCCGGCCTTTTCCCCGAGATGGTAAAAATCGTCAGTTCTGTTATAAAAGAGCTAAAGGAAAAAGGTAAAACCGTGATCCTAGTCGAACACAATATGGACCTTATCCGCGAATTGTCCGACCATATTTTTGTCTTGGATGCAGGCAAGTTGTTAGCTGAAGGTAAACCAGAAGAAGTCTTGGCCAGAAAAGATGTAATTGAGGCATATTTGGGGGAGTAGATCACATCCATAAACTTCTTAAGGTTATCAACCGCTTTTCCTTGACAAAGAAGCTACTTTAGCTACAATAGCTACTATTATGAGTCAAATAGTTTTTACAGCTAAAGAAGCAAAAAATAACTTTGGACGACTTCTTGACGAAGCTCGTCGTTCTCCAGTTGCTATACAAAAAAATGGCCGTAAAGTTGCTTATGTTCTATCAAATGAAAACTATGCTGATTATGAGGATTTTGAAGCGATCATTGATGCTTATTGGGGAGAAAAAGCAAAAAAGGCAGCAAAAGGTGGTTATTTGACGGTAGCTCAAACTGAAAAATTATTAAGATCGGCTCTTAATGTTAAGCGTTAAATTTTCAAAATTAGCATCAAAGTTTTTTAAAAAGTTACCGCCAAAACAAAAAAGGTAGGTATCTGTAAAGGCTCTAAGTCTCAAAGATGATCCATTGCCTCCAGATAGTAAACCTCTAAAAGGATACTCAGGTTACTTTGCTACTGATATAGGAGAATATAGAATTATCTACACAATTTTAGAACCAGAAGTTAGAGTTGAGTTAATTGGTAAAAGAAATGACGATGAAGTATACAGAAAGTTTAAAAGACTTTTTTAAGCCTACTGTTTACATATTTTACTTTTTTGATAGTATGGAACTAATTAATCAAGATCGTAAAAATAAATATGAATAAAAAATTAGCTTGGATTTTGGTTGTGGTGATTGTTGTTATAGGGTTGGTTTATTTTTCTAAAAAACAGCCTGATTCTACAGAAAATACACAACCGATAAAGGTTGGAGTAATTCTTCCTCTTACTGGAAGTGTTGCTGTTTCTGGAGAAAAACTTTTACAGGGTGTGGAACTCGCCAAGGCTGAATTTGATCCTGCAAAAGTTACTTTTATCGTCGAGGATGATCATACTGAAACATTAGATGGAGTCACCGCTGCAAAAAAACTTCTAGATGTAGATAAAGTAGATGTGCTTTTAGGACTCTATGTGCCCGATGAAGTCGTAGCTGTTTCTCCAATGGCAAAAGAAAAGGGCGTAACAATTTTCTCTGCTTCATATTGTTCGGATGCGTTTAAAGATTTAGAGAATGTTTTCTGTGGCTATCCTGGTGCCGTTGATCAACTTAAAACTGTTTTGCCTGAAATCAAAAAGCAGAATGTGAAGACTGTCGCTTTGATAAATACCAATGATGACTTTGGTATAAATTCTCGAGATGGGATGGTCGCTCTATCTAAAGATGGAGGTTATTCTGTTGTAATAAATGAACTCGTACCTTTTGAAAGCAGAGATTTAAAAACTCAAGCAGATAAGGTAATTGCCTCGAAAGCTGATGCTGTATTTATGGCGAGTGGCGATACTTCGCAGGCCTTCACTCTCATGAAGATTTTGAAAGAAAGAGGGTATAAAGGTATGAGGATTACTTTTGTTGACCTAAATATGCAAGCAGTAAAAGATTTTGGTTCCTCAATAGAAGGCACTTTTGCGCCTGGTATTGCTCCTAATCAATTCAGTACAGAGTTTACTTCAAAATATAGCGTTAAGTATGGAAAAAACCCTGAAGATTACGTAGTAGCTCTTGGATATGATATAACAAAAGCAGTTGTCTCTATGATTCAAAAATCAGGATTTGATTCGAAGGATTTTGTATCACAGGCTAAAAAATTCAACTATGAAAATCCAGCTATAAAAGGATTTGGTTATCAGGATGATAGATCAGTAACTTTTGCTCTTGAGCTCTGGACTCTAAAAAATGGTCAGTATATAAAGGCAGAATAGTGGATGCAAAAAGAGGTACTCTTAAAAATTGAAAATGTTCATGTTCACTACGGGGGCGTCCGGGCGCTCGCGGGGGCGAGTGTGGAGGTGGATGAGGGGGAGGTAGTAGCCCTGATGGGCCCAAATGGGGCAGGGAAATCGACGGTACTGAAGGCTATATTTGGACTCGCGCCTATTGAAAGTGGCAAAGTGTTGTGGCATGAACATGAAGTAAAACCGGTATCGCATGAAATGGTGGAAAGAGGCATCTCTTTCGTCCCTCAAGGCCGAAGAGTTTTTAAACATCTGACTGTTAGAGAAAACTTGGAAGTGGGTGGATATGTAATAAAGGATCAGAAAGAGATTAAAAAAAGAATAGAAGATGTATTGGAGCTTTTTCCGATGCTCCGATCAAAGCTGAAAGAAAAGTCGAGTTCGCTTTCTGGTGGTCAACAGCAAATGCTCGCTATCGCTCGCGGGCTTATCGTTGACCCTAAAGTGCTTCTCCTCGACGAACCATCACTCGGCCTCGCTCCCAAAATTGTGAAAGAAGTTTTCCAAAAAATAAAAGAAATAAATGAAAAACGTCGAACGGCAATCGTCGTAGTCGAACACAATATAAAATCACTACTCGAAATCGCCAGTCGGGCTTATGTGCTTGATAAGGGGAAGGTGGTCGTCTCTGACACTCCCTCTACTATCATAAACAGCAACATTCTTGAAAAAGTTTTTCTGGGGAAAATGTGATAGAATCGAGCTATTAAAGATAAAAGATAAAGAATGAAATCATTAATTTGGGTTGTAGTAGTTTTTATAGTAATAGTGGGCGCTCTCGTTATTTTTAATGGAAGTTCTAGCTCTTCCTCGCAGTTTTCTCTCACCGAAGTAAGCCCCTCCGACCATGTAAAAGGCCGAACTGTAGATACAGGCGCTTCTTCGACTGTAGTTCTCATAGAATATGCCGATTTTCAGTGTCCTGCTTGTCGTTCTTACTATCCGATACTTCTAGAACTATCTCAAACTTATAGCGATAAAGTAACTTTTGTTTATCGTCATTTTCCACTAAAACAAATCCATTTCAATGCTGAACCTGCAGCTTGGGCTTCGGAAGCGGCAAGTAAACAAGGCAAGTTTTGGGAAATGCATAACCTACTTTTTGAAAAACAAAATGAATGGTCAAGTGCTTCAGATTTGAAAAAAGTTTTTGGCGACTATGCTGTCCTTATCGGTATCGACAAAGAACAGTTCCTTGCCGACCTTGATTCTGGTGAGGTGAAGGATATCGTCAAATCTCAAAGGGAAAGCGCAGTCAAAAATGGTTTCAATGCTACTCCTACCTTTGTCTTGAATGGAGAAAAATTGGACAGCCCTCAGAGTATCCAGGCTTTCAAACTATTGATCGACAAAGCTTTAAAATAGATGAAAAAGACTGTAATCCTGATTTTACTCGTTGCTTTGGCTGTTGGTGGAGCTGTTTATTACTTCAGTCCCTCTGAAGAGGAAGAGAAAGTAGGCAGTCTAGTCTACAAAGATTTGTTACAGATAGATTCTCCTTTAGCAAATCAAGAGGTCACTTCACCAGTCAGAGTATCAGGTCAGGCAAGAGGGATGTGGTATTTTGAAGCCTCTTTCCCAGCTGAAGTGTTAGATGAAGATGGTACTAGCCTCGGCATAACTCCGATACAGGCTGAAGGGGAATGGATGACGGAAGAATACGTACCTTTCTCGGCCGAAATTTCCTTCGATAAACCTAAAGGTGAAACCGGCATTATAATTTTCCATAAAGATAACCCATCAGGCCTTCCTGAAAATGAAGATTCAGTAAGAGTCCCAGTACGTTTTAAGTAGAATAAACATAATTATATGGAAGGAGTTACATCAAATAATCATGTTCCAGAAAGAATTAGCGAACCATTTTTGACTCTGTTATGGGATGAATACGAAATTCCTGGTAACCCCCCCCTCCAGGGAAGTGTCGCTGAACAACGATTGAAGAGTGTTTGTGAAAGATATGCGAACGCTCTTGATTCTGGAGTCAGGCACCATGCCAAGACTTTAGATTTTAAAAGATCAGATACTAGTCAGAGACAACTTCATAACGAACTTGCCTTGATGCTTTTAGGTAGGCAAAGATCAGGAATGGAAATAAGTACTGCCGAACACATAGCTCAATTTGCCTTTGAATATGCTAGAGGGTATAAACTGAAAGAAGGAGAAGCATTCAAAAGGGAATAGAATATAAATGGAAAACCGGCAGCCCTTTTGAACTGCCGGTTACTTCGTAACGCATGAGAACCTATAGTTTCTGAACAGGAGTGAACTAAGATACGTTCCATCACCATTCGATTCCAGGTCTTTTTCAACGCTTGATTCTGCGTGAGTCCGCAGGATCTTAAATTCATCCTCTGTCACTAGGTATACTTCTTTTTTATCTCCCCAGCTTGAGAGCTGGGAAGCTACGATCTGTTCAGGTGTCATCCTTTTGCAATTATAGCACAGAGCCTATTTAGTGTCAATTTTGGGTAGGAAGGCGAGGCCGAGAGCGGGGAGGATGGCGAGGAAGGCGAAGGAAGCGCTGTAGGAAAAGGAGGAAACGATAGGAATGGTGATGAGAGGCACTATCATATATGCGAAAGGTCGAAGCATCCGGAAAATACTGATGATGCCAGTATCATGGGCTTTCACATGTTTGAAGAAATAACTTTCGTTTGAAATTTCGACTAGGCTTGCCCCCATACGAGTTATAAAAAGCACGATAGCCCATACAACCCAATTACTGGAGTGGATAAAAGGAATGACGAAAGTGGAAAGAGCCATGACACTGAAGCCTATGGTGAGCATCTCTTTTTCTCCAAATTTTTTATCGGCCAAAAGCCCAGCTGGCAGTTCGAATAAGAGGAAAGGTAGGAGCATGATAGAAAGAATAATACCTATGGTGTGCCAACTAAAACCCATTTCATTACTTAAAACCAAAGGTAGGTAGATAACCATCCAGGCATAAAATGCGTTTAGTAAAAATTGACAGATAATAGTGCGAGTTTTATCCCCCCCTTTCAAAAGAGAATGAAAAACTAGTAGAGCATGACTAGTATGTCCGTCTCTAAATTTTGTATTTTTAAAGAAGGGTAGAATGATAAGAAAAACAGGGATGAGCGCTAAGCTTGAAAGGTAGTAGACATTCTTGAAATTACTATCGTCGACTAGTAAAGCTAAAGCGAGAGGCGCGCAAACCCAGGCTATATTTTGAGCGGTGAGGAATAATCCGCGTCGGCCACCGGTTGAGCCTTCTTTTTTTGTTTCTTCTTCCAGGGCGATATCAAGGCAAAAATAAAGTACTGATTCAAGGCTTTGATAAATAAGGAAGAGGCCGAGGATCAAAATACCGAGCTCTGTACTACCTATACCGAATACGATGAAAGCTTCAGCGATGATAAAAAAAAGGAAACTGTAAACATTACCCAGTTTTCTAAAAAGGAATGGAGTAAGGAAGAGCATCAGGATGCTACCAGCCGAGCCTATAGCATATATGATGTTTAGACTACTACCACTTACGAATTTACTTAAAAGAGAAGAGTTTAGGTACACTATCGAAGCGTAGTGGATCGAAAGTAGGAACCCGCACACATATATTAACTTCAGTCGCATGCTTATTTGATTTTAAATTCAGCAGTTTTTTTTATAAATTCACCTAGCTCTTTTATTGGTACTGTATATTGAGCCCGAGTCGATGTATGCCTTATCACCGCCACATTTTCCAAAGCCTCTTTTTGACCGATAAGGATGATGTATTCTGTGCTCGATTGTTCTACCGAATACATTTGATTTGTTAGCTTATCTTTGGCTAAAGAGTGTAAAATAGGTACTCCGGACTTGCGCAGTTCTTCCAAAGCGATAAAACTTTTTTGTTTCGCTTCAGGACCAAATTGTACCAAGAAAAAGTTATGTTTGGTATTTTTTATCGTGGATGTTTTAAGATTTTTTACAGCTTTCGCGCTTACACTTACGCTTACTGCTGGAACTTCTTTTTTCAACTGCAAACGTTTCGATAATCTGTTCATACGGCAACCTCGAGCTAAAACTTCTCCCTCGCCTCCTTCCGATACTATCTCGAACACTACTTCTGTCGATATCTTTATTTCTCCCAAAAGAGTCGAATCAAAAACATATGGTATTTCCATTGTTTCCAAAAACTCCAGTATTTCTTTCAGGTGCAAACGGCTTTGTTCGGAGAGGCAGTCGACTGACTGAGGAGCACACTCTCTCCACTCTTTATACTTTTCATCCTTTGATCGAGCTAAGTAAAAGAGATCCTTTTTTAAATTTTGTCGCAGTTCACTAGGGAAGTCGTCCATCCTTTTTCTTATAAAATTTGCCATCTTTCTTTCGAAATCAGATACACTCTCGCGGCCACCTACTGAATTGATGCGAAGGGCTAGATTTTTCCAACCATTTGCTTCAAGTAGAGCCTTGGCTGTCTGGATGATTAGGCTTTCACATACACTTCTGTTTGAGCCCAGGATTGATATCTCATATTCCAGCCTTCCAGCCTTCCTTCTTTCGCTGCTCCCCGGAAAAGGGTGTTCCATAAAAAGACAAAGTGGTTGTGGTAAAAACTTTCCAGATGCGTTTGTCTTTACTTCAGAAAATTCACGCATTATCGAAGCTTTCTCAACACATCGCCAATTACTGTCCAAATCTTTTCCCGCGCTACTATCTTCTTTAGTTATCTGAGGGCTCTCTATAGGTAGGAAGCCGTAGAATGTCGCTATTCTTCCCGACTCATCCACTTTTAGAAGTTCTTTAAGAGTGCTACCTTTGTTGTGATTATTTTTGGTCATTTTATTGTCCGGGCAGGAATTTAATATGTTGTAACGGTAGCAATCTTAATATTGGCCTGCCTACAATGTTTTCAGAAGGCAGTGGTCCCCATACTCTAGAATCGGAAGAACCCGCTCTGTTGTCGCCCATGACAAAATATTCACTTTTTTTTAAAGTAGCTTCAAAATCTTCTTCTCTTTCAAAGACTATATATTTTTCATCCAGAGCTACCCTTTCTGTACCCTCACTGTTTTTTATATAAACTTTTCCTTTGGAAATAGAAACGGTTTCCTCCGGTAGGCCGATCACTCTTTTTATAAAAAATTTTGAAGGATCGTTCGGATACCTCATGATGACGACATCACCTCTTTTTAATTCTTGGAAATGAGTCGATATCTGATCCACGATGAGGTAATCGCCGTCTTTGAATGTTGGATCCATTGATGCTCCTTCTACAATATAGGGTTGGGCTATAAAAAGACGAAATGGGATTACTATTATGGCCACGATCAGAACGAATTTCAGTATTTCTCCAACTCCTTCCTTTTTGCCTTCTCCTGTGGCCTTTTCTAGCTCTTTCTCTTTTCTATCTGAATTTTCCTGCATAATTGGGTTCCATTATACATGATTTTGGCCTATAATCTATTTTCTATGATATATGTTGTCGGACTAGGGAACCCGGGAGAAGAATATACAAAAAGTAGGCATAATACTGGCAAAATGGCAGTAGAATGTTTTGAAGCTAAAAGCTCAAAGTCTGAATTCCGAAATAAAATCAAAATTATTGAGAGTGGCGAATTCATGAACCACTCTGGTAAAGCGGTAGTTAAATATATTAAGTCAAAAAAAACCGCCAAAGATTTGATCGTGGTTTATGACGATATGGATTTACCTCTCGGTACTATAAAAATTTCTTATGATAAAAGTAGCGGTGGCCACAAAGGTTTAGAATCGATCATCAAATCTATTAAGACTAAAGAGTTTACTCGAGTTAGAATTGGAGTTTCTCCTGCTACTCCCTCAGGTAAAATTAAAAAACCTCAGGGTGAAAAAGAAGTTATTGATTTTATTTTGAGTAACTTTACTCCGAAGCAGAACGAAACACTGAAGAAAACTTTTAAGTTGGTTTCAGAGGCGATAGAAACTATTGTAGAAGAAGGCAGGGAAATAGCGATGAACAGATTCAATTAACCTCACCCGGACTATCGTCTCGACCTCTCCTTAGCAGGAGAGGTAAATCGGGAACAAAATATCATCATAGTATGCAAAGGCTGAACAATTTACCAAAATTGAGAGATTGGCGCAGAGATTTGAGAAAAAGGGAAACCGCGCAAGAAAGAGTTTTGTGGTGGCATCTAAAAGATAGAAATTTAGATTTTAAATTCAAAAGACAGCATAGTGTCGGAGGCTACATTCTAGATTTTTATTGTGCTGAGAAGAAATTGGTTTTAGAAATAGACGGGGAAGTTCACCACACACAAGAGGCTCGAGAATATGATCATGTCAGGAATAAATTCTTTACTGATCTCGACTATAAAGTCTTGAGATTTTCAAACGCAGAGGTTGATACTGATGTTTACAAAGTTCTAACAAGAATCAAGAAGAGCCTAAATAGTATCTAGGTCTTTGGATTTCCTTCCCCTGCTAAGGGGAAGGTGGCCCGAGGCTTTGCGAGGTGCCGGATGAGGTTTATTAACCTCACCTATTTATTCTCCAAGAATGCAAGAGCCATCTTTTGTTCTTTTGGATCGAAGACTGTGATCTTGAAGTTGTAAGTCTTGCCGAGCTCGAGTTTTTCGCGCAACTTTTCTTCGGAACCAAATTCGGAGATATGTACAAGACCAGCGATACCTTCTTCAATCGAAGCTAAGGCTCCGTGTTTGTTGAATTTGATGACTACTCCTGTTACCGTGTCATCCTTTTTATATTTCTTGGCTGCTTCTGTCCAAGGATTATCTTTCAAGGCTTTGATCGAGAGCGATACTTTCCCATCTTTGATTTCTATTATCTTTACTCTTACAGTGTCGCCCACTTTAGCAAATTTTCTAGGATCATCGACTAGGCCCCAATCGATTTCAGAAATATGCACCAAGCCTTCCAGGCCTTCTTCCAGTTTTACGAATATTCCGAAGTCAACTATACCAGTGACTTCTCCAAGAGTTTCATCACCCAACACATATTTGTCGATGATGGCTGTCTTCTCTTTACTCTCGATATTTTTCTCAGAAAATATAAGTTTTCCTTCTTTTGGAACAGCGGTAATGATAGATACCGCGATTTTCTGGCCCACTAGTTTACGCAGTTCGTCTAAGATTCTGTCTTTATCGCCATCGGCTACTCGTGGATAGTGTTCCGTTTTTAGTTGGGAAGCAGGCAAGAAACCAGTGATCCCTTGCCACGAAATCATGAGACCACCTTTGTTTGCTTCTAGGATTGGTAATTCAAATACTGTTTTATCCCTGATTGCTTCTTCAGCTTGGTTCCAGATAAGAGCTTGGCGAGCTTCTTTCAGTGAAATTTCGACATAACCTTCTTTGTTGTCTTGCCCGACGATTTTACCGGCTACATTGTCGCCAATGTTTATTTTCTTGATCAAATCTCTAGCATTTATATACTCACGCCCGAAAATGATGCCTGTGCCCCAAGGAGCGAGGTCGACATACACTGCGTTTTTTTCAATCCCGATGACTGGGCCTTCCACCAGTTCGCCCACTTCAGGCAGGAGGGATGAATTGGACATAATCTTGCCCATTGCTGATTCCTTTTTTGATTTTACCGCATCCTCTGTTTCTTCCTCTATCTTTTCTATATCTTCCTTTTCTTTCATATAAAATACCGATAGCTTTCACAGTCTCATGTACAGATTTGCCGATTGGCAAAGCCAGTTGGCAAAGTCGCGCTGTGAGGTTAGCTATTCGGTCGGTTTCTTTTAATGAAAAGATACTACCATAAAGCTGTAAAATATGCTACATTCTATTCATGATTATTACCTATGGCGGAGTGGAGCAGGTGCGAGTACAATTTGGCGATACTACTATTGCTTTTAATCCTGTTTCCAAAGATTCTAAACACAAAGCAGGCAGTTTTGGTTCTGACATAGTATTGGTTTCTTTGAGCCATCCTGATATGAATGGGGTAGAGCAGGCTAGTAGGGCACGTCCGAACGGCTCATCCGGGCGGAACGACAAACAATCTTTTTCTGTTACTGGCCCAGGTGAGTATGAAATCGACGGAGTTTTTATAAAAGGTATTGCAAGTAAATCGCAGTATGCTGGCGAGGAGAGGATCAATACTGTATATAGTGTCAACCTAGAAAATATGAATCTGTGTTTTTTGGGCGCTCTTAGTGAGAATCTTAGTTCTGAAGCTATTTCAGCAATCGACGGGGTAGATATACTTTTTGTTCCTGTCGGTGGGGAGGGAGTTCTCGATGCCGCTTCTGCAAACAAAGTCGCTGTTTCTTTAGAGCCAGGAATAATTATCCCTATTCATTATGGTAGTGTAGGTGAAAAAGATGCTTTAAAAAAATTCTTGAAAGAAAGTGGTTCTGAAGAGGTGAAGCCTGTTGATAAGCTTACAATAAAGAAAAAAGATTTGGAGGGCAAAGAAGGGGAGATTGTAGTGTTGGAAGCACAATAAATTGTTCTAAGAAATGCGAAACACTATTCACAAATTAAAACAGAAATCAGAATCTTACAGACATAAAGTGGCTTTTTTTACTGCTTCGGCCCTGACTCTCGCTGTTTTGGTTGGTTGGGCTGGATATAGGGGTTTTATAAATATGCCAAGTGGTACTGTTGCCTATGAAGAGACTCTCGAAATAGAGGTAGTTCCTTCTCCCATCCAAAATTCTAGAAATGCTTTTGGCGCTGCGTTTGAAAAATTCATAGAACAGTTCGACTCTTTCAAGGAATCTATTGCTAATGTCCTTGTCCCTTTTATGTCTGGTATTGAAGTCTACGAAAGTAAGTAGCTTTTAGCTTAAAAATCTGCTATAATACAGGGCACAAATGGCTAAAAATGTAGAAGAAAATGTGGAGAATGCTGTTCCTAATAAAGGCGTAATTTCGCGTTCGATTGTGACGGAAATGAAAGAGTCTTTCATCGATTATGCCATGTCAGTTATTACTGACAGGGCCTTACCTGATGTGCGTGATGGTTTGAAACCTGTTCATCGTCGCATACTTTACGCCATGAATACTTTGAATTTGACTGCGACCGCTAAAACTCGTAAATCAGCAACTGTGGTGGGAGAAGTGCTTGGTAATTATCATCCGCACGGCGATGTAGCTGTCTACGATTCTATGGTGAAGATGGCCCAAGATTTTACGATGCGTTACCCGCTTATTATCGGCCAGGGTAACTTCGGCTCTATCGATGGGGATAGCGCTGCTGCGATGCGTTACACCGAAGCTAAAATGTCACGTCTTTCCGGTGAACTTCTGCGCGATATAAATAAAGATACTGTCGATTGGAGGCCAAATTATGATGCGACAAAAAAAGAGCCAGCAGTCCTTCCAGCGGCAGTACCACAATTACTATTAAACGGTACTCTCGGTATCGCAGTCGGTATGGCCACAAACATTCCTCCTCACAATTTGCGAGAAGTGGCTGACGCTTGTGCCTATTTTATTGAAAATCCTGATGCCACTACTGAAGATTTATTGCAATTTGTCAAAGGTCCTGATTTCCCAATCGGTGGAGTAATTTTTAACGAAAAGGATATTCATCACGCATATTCTACTGGTCGTGGAGGTATGGTTTGTCGCGGAGTAGCTGATATCGTCGAGGAAAAGGGTATGAGTCAAATTATTATTACCTCTATTCCATTCAGAGTAAACAAACAAACTCTGGTAGAAAAAATCGCGGAATTGGTGCGAGAGAAGAAATTGGAGGGTATCAAAGGCTTGCGCGATGAGTCGACTAAAGACATAAGAGTGGTGATCGACTTGAAGAATGGTAGCTATCCGCAAAAAGTTTTAAATTTCCTCTACAAACACACTCAGCTGGAAGAAACTTTCCACATGAACCTGGTGGCTCTAGTCGACGGTGTGCCGCAGACTCTTTCACTCAAAAGTGTAATCGAAGAATTTATTGGTCACAGGAAAATCGTCATAAAAAGGCGGACGGAGTTTGAACTACGCGAAGCGGAAGACAGAGAGCATATTCTACTTGGTTTGAAGAAAGCTCTCGACCATATCGATGAAATCATAAAATTGATCAAGAAGTCGAAGGATGTTGATACTGCTAGGGCTAATTTGATGAAAGAGTTCAAATTCTCAGAACGTCAGGCGAATGCTATTCTCGAAATGCGTTTGCAAAAATTGGCTGGGCTCGAGAGACAAAAAATAGAAGATGAATTAAGCTCAGTACAAGCTCTGATAAAAGATTTGAAGAGTATTTTGGAAAACCCAAAGAAGATTTTGACTATTATCAAAAAAGAACTTTCAGAAATAGCAGAAAAATATGGTGATGAGAGGCGTACTAAAGTGGTAAAAGGGGGAGTGAAGGCTCTTTCAATGGAGGATCTCATCGCTGATGAGGAAAACACTCTTATGCTCACTCAAGGAGGTTATGTGAAGCGCACTCATCCAAGCGAATTTAAGCAGCAAAAGCGGGGAGGAGTAGGTGTCGTCGACCTTGATACTAAGGAAGAGGATTTTGTCTCCCATTTCTTGACCGCTAGTACTCATTCCGATCTCCTGTTCTTTACTGACAAAGGTAAGGCTTATCAAATAAAGATGTATGAGTTGCCGGAAGGTAGGCGAGCCACTCGAGGTAAATCAATTATGAATTTCCTTTCTCTTACCGAAGGGGAGAAGGTCACTTCAATTTTGCCGATGCCGAAAAACTTGAAGGACAACAAAAATCTATCTCTTATAATGATAACTGAACAAGGTACTGGTAAAAAAGTTTCAGCTTCGAGTTTCCACGATGTGCGTACAAGCGGCATCATCGCTATCAAGTTGGGAGCGGGTGATAAGTTGATTTCTGTTTCCCAGGTTGATAAAGGTGATTCTTGCGCAGTGGTAACTGCTAAAGGTCAATCGATCAGGTTTGCCGAATCCCAAGTACGAGAGATGGGTCGCCAAGCCGCTGGTGTAAGAGTGATGAAGCTCGGCAAAGGCGATAAAATCATAGGCGCGCACAATGTACCCAAGGCGTTTGAAAAAACTGCTGAACTTGTAGTCATGGGCGAAAAAGGTTATGGCAAGAAAACTCCGATTGATGAATACAAAATACAAGGTCGCGGTGGCTCGGGAATAAAAACAAGTAACGTCACAAGTAAAACTGGCGACATCATTGCTTCTCAAGTGGTAACAGGTGAGGAAGAGGAGGCCGTGGCCATGTCGAAGAAAAGTCAGGTCATCCGCCTCGAACTGAAAGAGATACCTACTCTCGGTCGCTCCACTCAAGGCGTTCGTATCATGAAGCTCCGCGACGGCGACTCCATTGCCTCTTTCATTTGTTTGTAAAACAGTCTCCACTGTTTGGTGTGCTTCTTCCCTCATTTTCATTTAGAATAATTAAGTCATGTTTAGTAATCCTAAATCTAATTTAGAACAACTCGGGCTTTCTAAAGGGATGCGTGTGGCTGATCTTGGAGTCGGCAGCGGTTTTTATGCTTTGGAAGCAGCTAAAATTGTAGGTGAAGAAGGTAGGGTTTTTGGAGTAGATGTGCAGAAAGAATTGGTAGAGACAGTCAAGAAGTTAGCTGAAAAAAATGAACTTTCAAATGTGGAAGTGATTTGGGGCGATATAGAAAAGGATGGAGGTACAAAAATAAAAGAGGGAATCATCGATGTGGTTATAGCTTCGAACATTCTTTTTCAGGTCGAGAACAAAGAAAGTTTTGCAAAAGAGATAGAAAGGATATTAAAGTCTGGCGGCAGAGTGCTGGTGGTCGATTGGCTTGATTCTTTTGCTGGCCTTGGCCCACATAAGGATGAAGTGGTGACGGAAGAGAGAGCCAAGTCCCTTTTTTGTGGAGCGGGCTTTTCGATCGAGAAATCAATCGACGCTGGCGATCATCACTATGGTTTCGTAGCGCTAAAAGCGTGATAAAATAAAGTTATGGGAAATATGTCTAAGTTTCAGGTTATTATTCTAGGAGTTTTTGGTATCCTTATTATAGTAAGCGTCATAATATTTTCTAAATATCAAGGTGGTGGAGTAGAGCAGGCAGAAGTGAGTATCTGGGGCAATGTGAATCCAGAAGTTTTTCAAAGTATTATTTCAAAAACTTCTCTCTATAATAACGAAGCATATAAAATAAGTTATTCTTATAAAGAAGAAGCTCTTTTTGACGATGAGTACGTGGAGGCTCTTGCTTCAGGAAATGGCCCTGATCTATTTCTTCTGCCTCACGATAAAATAGTGAAGCAGAAAAATAAGATTACTCTAATTCCATACGACGCTTTCTCTGAGAGGATGTTCAAGGACTCTTTTATAGAAGGATCCGAAATTTATCTTGACCCGACGGGGATAGTAGCTCTTCCCGTGATTGTCGATCCACTTGTTATGTATTGGAGTAGAAAAGTTTTCACCGATGCTAAGCTGACTAGCCCTCCTAAATATTGGGATGAATTCTATTCTCTCGCTGGGCTTATATCCAAAAAAGATGGAGCACTGAATATTCAAAAGTCCTTAGTTTCTTTTGGTGAGTATAATAATGTATCAAACGCCAAAGCTATCATTTCGAATTTGATGATGCAGGCTGGTACACCTATCGTCCAGAGATTTGGTGATGATACTCGTTCTGTTATGGCAGATTCATTTGAAAAACCAGTCATCCCTGGAGAAGCCGCTGTCAATTTCTACACTGAATTTTCAAATCCGGTTAAACCTTATTATTCTTGGAATAGATCGATGCCTCTTTCCCAAACTTATTTTCTTTCTGGGGATATGGCTCTCTATTTCGGTTTTGCAAGTGAGATAGCTCTGATCCAGCTGAAAAATCCTAATTTAAATTTCGATGTTTCTTCAGTGCCCACCTCTAAAGATTCTGGTAACAACGTTTCCTACGGCAAGTTTTATGGTTTTGCTATTTCCCGTGGCTCTAAGAATGCAAATGCCGCCTTTGGCGTCGCTTCTATCCTTTCAAGTCGTGAAGGAGCACTGGCTATAAGCGAAGCTCTCGGTGTCCCCCCTGCTCGGCGCGACTTACTCGGAACTAAAGCTCTTGACGCATACCAGGCAGTTTTCTACGAAAGTGCACTCCGGTCCAAGGCTTGGCTTGATCCTGAGCCTACTGCTACAGCAAAAATATTTGCTAACATGATAGAGAGTATTACAAGCGGTCGCGAGCGCACTTCGGCGGCAGTAGTGAAGGCTAGTAGGGAAATAACAGAGCTCTTCAAATAATCTGATACGAAAATCATGCGAAAAATTAGAAATTTTACAAAAATTATATTACTGATTATGCTCGTTGGTACTTTTTGTATTCCTCTTGGTGTTCTGGCTCAAGGGGAAGAAGGGGATACGGGCCGATTCATACCGTGCGGTTTTGATAATGATGGTGACGGCATAGTTTCTGGGAAAGATGAGGAGTGTAATTTCGACGACCTGCTCTATTTAGTTCAAAATTTACTCAATTGGCTTGTTATTATTTCCTTTCCAATTTCCGTCATTACCTTCTCCTGGGCCGGCTTCATCCTGATGACTACGGCTGTAGTGGATAAAAAGTCGGAAGCAAAAAAAATGTTGGGCAAAGTTTTGCTCGGCTTTATTATCATTCTCTCTGCGTGGCTCATAGTGAGGACCATCGTCAATGTATTCCTAGAGGATGGATATGGCGACCAATTTATAGAACTAAACAACAGGTAGTTGTAGCAAGTAACTATGATGTATAATCAGGGCATGAACTCTTCATCTTTTAAAAAATTTCTAATATACTCCTTCTTGCCGACAGTATTTTTATTTCCTGTATTATTTGTTTCTGCTCAATCTGGTGCTGGCGGCACAGGCAATCCTGGTGGAGTGGGTGGTACAGGCAACCCACCTCAGCAGGTGAATTATAGGATACAGATACCAAACCCTCTAAAAAACAATACCAATGATATCCCAGCCCTGATAGAACTCATCATAAAAGATGTTGTGGTACCTATAGGGGCTACGGTGGTCGTTGTCATGATCATCTACTCAGGTTTCCTTTACGTCACCGCTCAAGGTAAGCCTGATAAAATAAAAACTGCTCATCAAGCCATTCTTTATGCGGTGATAGGAGCGGCGGTACTTCTCGGAGCTCGGGTCTTGGCTACCGTTATCAGAGGTACCGTGACCCAACTTGGGGGTTAACGCAAGTTAACGCAGTTCTAGTATATGACAAATTTCACTCAACTAGTAAATAAATTTATAGATTTAGGCGGAGCCGCCATCCCTCTTATCGTGGCGATCGCATTTCTGTTATTTGTTTGGGGTGTCGCAGGTTTTATCCGTTCTACCGGAAGCGATACCGATATGCAGAAGAAGAAAGGCATTTTGATTTGGGGAGTGGTCGGTCTTTTCGTCATCTTTACTATCTGGGGCATAATTTCTTTCTTGCGAACTGAATTTGAATTTGGAGGCGGAGTCATCATTCCTCAGTTACCTGAACGCCAGTAATTTTAATTAAATGGACTTAAAAGAATTGATCCAAGCTTCATACGGAATCATCACTAATCTTCTCATTCCTCTCGCTTTTGCCTTGTGCCTACTATATTTTTTCTGGGGTATGGCCAAATATATCCAAAATTCTGGTAGCGAAAAAGCGGTTGAAGAGGGTAAGAGAGTAATGGTGTGGGGAGTAGTAGCTTTGTTTGTCGTTACTTCAGTGTGGGGTATAATTAAATTTATAAGAAGCGAGATAGATCTATCGCCGACAAGTATGGTAAGGCCCCAAGTAAGGTAATTATTATAAGTACTTACAAAATTATGAAAAAAATATTTATTAGCCTCTCTCTTTTATTACCTCTTTTTGCAAGTGCTCAACTTACTCAGACCACTGGTATCGTACGACAAGGTTCGACTCTCGTGAACCTCCTTATTCCTATAGTTTTTGCGTTAGCCCTCCTTTTCTTCTTCTGGGGTCTTGCCCAGTATATTCTAGCATCAGGTGATGCTAGTAAATTGGAAGAGGGAAGGAATAAGATGGTGTGGGGAGTAGTAGCTTTATTTGTGATGGCATCGGTTTGGGGATTGGTGAGGTTTATACAAACGGAATTTAAGATAACAGATAATAGCGCAATACCTGTACCTGGATTTGGCAGTGGTGGTCAATAGATTAATCTTTAGTTACAATTCTCTCAACTATTCACATATTAAGTTACAAAAGAGTTAATATGTGCTAAAATTGAGAGCGTAAATTTGGTCATTATAAATTATTAGGTTTCAGTAAAATTAAATGAAAATTATGAAAAAAGCTTTAATCGTAGGAGTATCGTTTCTCTTGCCAATTATGGCAAGCGCTCAGCTTCAAAATATAGAAACTAACATAGTCACTCCGATCGGTAGGATTATAAACTTACTCATCCCAATAGTCTTCGCTCTTGCTTTGCTCTATTTCTTCTGGGGTCTTGCACAATACATCTTAGCTTCAGGTGACGCTGCTAAATTAGAAGAAGGAAGAAATAAAATGATATGGGGAATTGTCGCTCTCTTCGTTATGGCAGCAGTTTGGGGCCTTGTCGGATTTCTCGGTAGAGCTATAGGTATAACTCAAGATGCTGGTCCTCAGGTCGGTCCACTTATCCCTAGATAAAGTTAGATGACAGTCGGCCAGTTCCTCGCCAAGATAAATGAGTTTATCCTGAACCCTGTTATTATACTCGGGTTTGTGGTGGCGACCGCCGTATTCTTCTTCGGAGTGGCCAAATTCATCGCTTCATCTGACGATGATACTAAAAGGGAAGAGGGCAAGAAGAGTATCGTTTATGGTATAGTCGGCATGTTCATCATGTTCAGCGTCTACGGCATCGTAAACTTCGTTCTCAATACTTTCGGTATTCCAAACCAAACTGGGGGTATCATTCCGAGATAGTGTATTCATCCTGACTGAACATTCTGAATAATAGATAAACAAATCTGCCCCCTCTAAACTTTGAGGGGGCAGGTTTTTTTTCTTATACGGAGGGAAATACTACTCTCTGGAGACGTAAGGTAGGAACTCTACGATCATCTCCTTCGATTCGTCGGTCCCTGACTGGAACCAGATGATCTCTGAGTCGCCGAGGCACTGCTCCGCGTCTAGCATTGCGGTGCCTGCGGTGTCGAAACAGCTTTGCCCTTGCGGGTTGTACTGCTTCTCTTCCCCTTTCTCATTTTTGACGGAGTAATAGTTCTCCCCGTCTTTGGCTTGGAATCGTAGGCTCACTCCTTTTGGAACTTTGATTGGATCGCTCCAATCATCGTTTTCTCCCTTAGGAGGGGCCGTCACGAGCTTGGTTGAGTTCATGGCGACTTTCTTTTCTTCGTCGAGGCTGTGCGCCACGGCGAAGTTGTATAGAGCCGACGCAAACCCCACTATCGCAAGGAACATGAACACCTTGATGCCCGTGATCGCAAGCGGATGGGTTTTCTTGTTGTCGTCCTTCCCGGTGGTAACCAGGGTGAGGAGCATTGCCACAAACAGAGCGGCGTTTACTCCCCAGAAGACCTCCTCGTACTGACGGAGGACCCTCCACCATGACCAGGTCGCGAGCGCGATGTAGTTGAACACCACGAGCCCGACGAGCATCAGCACGATCTTGCCCGCGATGGGCCAGACCTTGTTTTTCTCATCTTTCTTTACGATTGTCCTTGCGATAACGATGAGAACTACCAACCCCACCACGACCAGTACTAACAACCCCAAATCCGATAAGGCGAAGTTGCTAAATGCGAGGTACACGATGGTCGCAATGATTGCTGCCGCGAATGGCAGCAACCTCAGCCTCCACTTAGGAAGATGCTTCAATTTTTTTCTCCACTTCCACTGCAGACCTTTTTCCGGTCCGAAGAAGTGAATGCCGATTGCCATGAGGCTTGCGACGATCCATATCATGGGGATCGGATGGAGGATCCAGAGTGCGATCCTGTGGAATGGCAGGAAGAAAATCATGACGATGATTGTCGCCACGATTCCAAGGTGCCACCACTTGAGGTGCCGGCGGAAGAGTAATACCCCGAAGAGCACTGCTCCTGCGCCAAGCGCGATGAGGACTCCCTTTATGGCTACCGTTGTGAACGCCGAACTCCCGTCCTTTATGCCGAGGGTCGCTAAACCCATAGCAAGAATCAGGATGGTTGTTACCACCGCCGTGTCGAGGGCGATGCCCCACCATTCCTTCTTTACCCAAGCCCGAAAGGCTCGGAAAAGCTGGAAGAGCAGTCCGATCTTGCCCCAGAAGGTTGCCCTTCGAAACATATCTCGGAATCTCTTCCACCACTCTTCGTTATTGGTTTGGGCGGGGTTTGGTGTCCCTCGACCGTATGTGAACCCCTCTCCGCGTTGTGGGGCATGGTTGCTATTGCTGCTGTTTCCAATAGGCGTCATTTTCGTCTCCGTATAAGATTTTCAATGGCACTCCTGTGCCGCACTTCTGTCTTCAATTATAGCATACTTAATATAAAAAAGCAACCCCCTCTGGTCGGCCTTGCGGCTTTCCAAAAGGGGGTTGAAGAATAAGGAGATTCCAGACTTTTGTAACCTTTACGGATTCATTGGCCGTCCGCTGTTCGGATCGACAATGATGCCGAGTCCTTGACCTCCCAAGGTTGTGAGATTCGACTGCCTGATCATGTCCCAGATCAGAGCCGCGATTGCATTTGGTCCAGCACCGCCTGCAGCCGCGATGATTGTTTGCTGAATACGAAGAGCATCGGCAGCAGCTACGTTGGTTATTGCTGTAGCTTCGCCTTGGCTTTCCTCAACTCGCGCGCGGCGTTTTCCCGTGGCGTCGACATATGCCTTTTGGGCGTCGACGTGGGCCTTGGCCAGATTGAGCAACGTTTGCTCGTATTCTCCGAGGGGTTTGATGTCGACAACTTGGATGTCGTCGAGCTGGTACCCAGTGTGATCGAGTATCTCACCCCTGATTGTTCCAGGCGCGTTGCCTGTCGCCAAGAAGTAATTCCGAAATTCCTGGGTGACCGTGACTACTGAAAACTGTCCCGAACTGCGGAACAATTCATCGTAACTTCTCTGGGCCGCGTAGGCTTTGAGGAAGGCGCGGATTTTTGGAATCAGCACGTTGCCCAAGGCGTCTGTGTTTTCCATGAGCGCCATCCGAGGGCGTATCATCTTCAGCCGAATTGTCAACGTGAAGGTGACTGGTATGAGCGGCCTCTGCGATGTTGGGTCCGTTTCGGCTCCTGCCGCTTTGTCGGCCGCTGGGGCAACCGCGCTACCGATCACTTCGACCCCAGGAAATACCAGGGGGTACTGTGAGATGAATGGCGCGAACGTCAGAGTCTGCCGTTCGTGGGCTTGCACCTCGTATACCGGTGCCCCATCCGCGTCCAATTTCGGCCAGAACCGGCTCCACTGATGATTGAACCGGTGGAGGCCGGTTAGGCGTAGGAACGGAAATCCAATGAACTCGCGTCCTGTGAGGTTCCGCAAGCTCAATACATCGTCTCCTTCTTCGGCGGTGGTATCATCAGGGATGAATTCGAAATCGTCATTGACGATGTGTTTGGGAACCGAGTGGAGCACCCTGATCAGGTCTTCTCCACGTACGACTAGCGCGAGCCAGCCGGTGGGGCAAGTCGAGAGTAGAGTATAGCGTGGTCTTGGTTTCGGACTGTCGACTACGGTTGTTTGGGGCGGCGTCTGTGAGGAGGCCGTCCGTTGATCGTTACTTTGGGCAGTAGTAGCAGCAGGCATTGTCTTAATTCTCCTTATTCTGTTGTGGTGAACTTTCTCTGTTTCGATCTGTCGAGACAGAAGTCTCTGGGTGTATTATATCACATTTTATATATAAAAGTCAAGCGAAAGCCGCCCGTGAGGGCGGCTTTCGCACTAAGGTACTCATTTTCATTCTTATAAGCCGAATTCTGTTCCACCTACCTCGTTGGTAAGCGTAACGATAATTTATCTAGGCCCTTGATTACTCAAGGACTCAAGCGGCACTCACGAAATTTTAACGATCCGCCGTGAGGCGGGGACTATAAAATTTCGTGTACGGCCTTGCACTCAAGTAAGAATTTTGCCGTTTCACTCTCCTTTTTTTGTACCTTGCGATGCAAGCTACTTTGGAGACTCGTCTCTGTTCGCATCTCTATCCTCGCGGACGACGGGCGTTACCCGCTACTCTTCTCTAGTAAAAGAGTGAGTGTTCGGACTTTCCTCTCCGCATATAAAATGCAGAGCTATCGTTTGGAATGAAAACCTGTGACATTATACCAAATGCGGATTATTTTTCAAACTTTTGTGGGCAGGAGAGGACTTGAACCTCCATGCCTTGCGGCACCAGTTCCTAAAACTGGCGTGTATACCATTTCACCACCTGCCCAATATCCGCAGTCCGCTCACCAGGAATCGAACCTGGGACCGTCTCCTTAAGAGGGAGCTGCTCTACCAGCTGAGCTATGAGCGGATTTCCAATATTTAATTGTGTGCTGGGAGCCGGGGTCGAACCGGCGACCCTTCCCTCTTCAGGGGAATGCTCTACCAACTGAGCTATCCCAGCAATTTTACTGAAATAAATTATTTATACTCCCCTTGACTCCTCCATATACCTCGAGCATTTGATCAACATATGGTTCGATAAAATAATATGCTCCCACAGCGGCGCCGAGCAATATGGCCCAGTAGACATAACGCATCACTCTGCCCCAGAACATGCTTTTTTTTATCGACTCCAGAATCTTACTATTTTTCTGGCTCAATTCAAATGTCCTTCTTAAAAGATCTCTGTCTTCTGGTTCCATAAGAACAATATAGCATAATATGAAAAAATGGTATAATAGCTTTTCTTACAAATTTTAAATAAAAGCGATGAAAACCGTAAAAATATATTCCACTCCGACCTGCCATTTTTGCGCTATGGCCAAGGAGTTCCTTACTGCGAGCAATATCCCGTTTGAAAATATAGATGTAGCGAGTGATATTGAGGCTCGTAAAGATATGGTCCAAAAAAGTGGTCAGCTTGGCGTACCTGTCATTCAAATCGATAACGATATAATTATCGGTTTTCAGAAAGAAAAGGTAGCTAGCTTACTGGGTATTCCCGCATAACCAAGGGTCCCCCTTGGTTATTGGTTACTTGGTTAACTTCCTTTTACTCTTACTTTAGTTTGCCTATTTTTATTGAGCTTGGGTAATTTAAGTATAAGCAAACCATGTTTCTCCACCGCTTCCGCTGAGTCGACGTCGATTTCTTGAGGTAGTACTACTGAGCGAGAGAAAGAGCCCCAATACAATTCTTTATGAAAATAATCACCCTCACTTATGGTACGCTCCTCTTCTCTCCTGCCTTTTACTGTCACCATTTCGCGAGTTATTGATACATCCAAATCTTCAGGTTTTACTCCTGCTACCATTGTCTTCACTATTATCTCGTTTGGAGTTTGATATACGTCAACCGAAAGCTCACCTTCATCTGGGCTTTCCTCACTCCATATACCAGCCGATTTTACAGGTGCTTCCAGAGCTTCTTCTTGTTCTTCCTCTATCCTCACTGCTCCAGTTATTTTTTCGAAGAATGAACGATTATCTTTTGCCATCCGATTAGAAAGTTAATAATAAATTTATACAAACATTATAGCACATGTATTTTAGACCGATCCTGGTTTTACACTTTTTACCTTCTCAAACATTAAAATCATAAGTATGATGGCTACCCATACACCAGTAAAAACGAAGAACACTCTTTCTCCCATCTCAATTATAAAAAAATTGAACAAGGTGTGCAATGCGATAGCGAGCATGATGCCTATGGCGAGCGACATTTTTTTAACCTCTTTATTTTTATAGAAAGCCAGTGCTATAAAAGTACCTATGGTCGCTGAAGTGACGGTGTGAAGCAATGTTGCTCCTAGGAAGCGCATATTGCCACTTATGATTCCTTGAGTAACGAAACCTTCGCCTATCATATTGAAAAGAAAGAGGGAATTTTCCAGAGCTGAGAAGCCTAAGGCAGTCGACACCATATATATAAGAAAGTCGACTGGCTCGTCGGCTACTCTGCTACGGAAAGCAGCGAAGTAAGCCGCTACTATTTTCATCACTTCTTCGGCTGCGGCCCATGCGAGCAGAGTCCATATGTGGATTTCGTTTCCGAATATATTATAAAAGAAGCGTTCTACCGGTAACACGAGGAGGACGGCGAGCATGCCGAATCCAAAAGAAAGGATAATGCGTAGTTTTGGTTCGGGATGTTTTTTGTCCTCATGCAGCCAAAACCACAGCCAAAAAATTGCCGGTAACAAACCTCCCACAAACGCCCATAAAAAATTCGATCCTATAATCACCCCCAAATTATACAACAAATATTGTCCTTGATTTTTACTCAGGCCACTTTTCTATCATGAGAAGGGAATCGTGACCGAGGAGGGACCAAACTTCTTCGGTGATGAAAGGCATGAAGGGGTGGAGGAGTTTGAGCTGTTGTTCGAGAAGAGGGCGGAGGAGGGGTTTTAAAGAAGCATCTTTTTTTGATTTTTCAATAATAACGTCAGCGAAAGTGTGCCAGAAGTAGTGGTAAATTTTTTCGGACGCCATATAGAAACGGTAGTTTTCCATATCTAAAGTGATGTCTTTTTTCAGGGCGTTGAATTCTTCCATTATTTTTTGGTTTTCATCACCAAGGGTCACCCTTGGTTCTGTATTTTCGATGACAAAACGAGAAGCGTTCCATATTTTGTTGGCGAATTTTTTGTAAGCGTTGACTTTTTCTTCTGATAAAGAGAGGTCGGTGCCAGGAGTATTGCCCACAATGAGCGACATTCTTAATGCATCGGTGCCATATTTTTCGGTTAGAGTGAGAGGGCTGATAACATTGCCTTTGCTCTTGCTCATCTTCTGGCCTTTGGCGTCGTTTACTAAGCCATGCATATAAACAGTGTGGAAGGGAACTTGGCCTGTGCGATAAAGGCCGAAGAAGACCATCCTTGGAACCCATTTAAATATTAAATCTCGCCCAGTTTCCATCACATCAGTAGAATAGAAATTTTTAAAATCAGAAGAATCAGGATAACCAAGTACGAGATAAGGCCATTGGCCTGAAGAAAACCAGGTATCGAAGGTGTCAGTGTCTTGCCTCATCTCTTGGCCGCATTTTTCGCATTTGTCTGTTTTATTTTCCAAGTCAGGCACTCCTGTGTGGCACGCGTCACAAACTTTGGCTGGTATCGGTATACCCCAAACAATCTGACGAGAGATGTTCCAGTCGATCGGGTTATTCATCCAGTAAAGGAAAATCTTGCGAGAATTATCTGGGATAAAAGTTATTTTGCCAGCTTCGACTGCTTTTACCGCTTCTTTGGCTAAGGGCTCCATCTTCACAAACCATTGGTCTTTTATTTGTGGCTCAATGGGGGTTTCGCATTTGTAGCAAACTTTTACATTGTGCTTATAGTTCTCCTCCACTTTTATTAGTAAGCCTAGTTCTTTCAGTTTTTCTACTATCTTTGGCCTGGCCTCTTTTATTTTCATGCCAGCAAATTCTCCGGCTATCGGTAATAGTTTGCCTTGCCAGTCTATGATCTGCTCTTTTTCCAGGTTGTATTTTTCGGCAAGTTTGTAATCAACCTCATCGTGCCAAGGGGTAATAGTCATTACTCCGGTACCGAATTCCATATCTATAGCCTCATCTTTGATGACAGTAGCTTCTATTTTGCCATTTATCCAATCCACTTCTAGTTTGTCGCCATTTGCATACTCCTTGTAGCGGGGATCTTCCGGGTGCATCACTACATACTTATCGCCAAACTTAGTTTCTGGTCTAGCGGTAGCAATAGTAAAAGGTCCGTATTTAATATAGTAGAGAGCATCTAGCTTCTCTATAAATTCAGTTTCAACTTCTGATAGGGAAGTCTGATGTTTGGTGCACCAATTAATAATTCTTGAACCTCTATATACCAATCCATCACCAAACATCTTTTTGAATGTTTTTTGAGTTTCTAGCACCACATCTTCGTCGAGGGTAAACTTTTCTCTTGACCAGTCGCAGGAAGCCCCCAAGCTCCGTACATCATTTTCCATCACCGATTTATTTTTGAGAGTAAAATCAAGGATCTCTGTATATAGATCTTTTGGGTCCATATTAAACCTAGACCTTCCTTCTTTTTCTAACTCTTTTTCATAAACAATCTGAGTTTCGAAACCGGCATGGTCAGCTCCTGGAGCCCAAAGAGTTTTAAAGCCGCACATTCTTTTGTAGCGGATCATGATATCTTCCAAAGTAATGAAAAGAGCATGACCAGCATGAAGTCTGCCATTGGCGTTTGGGGGAGGCATTATGATAGTGAACGGCTTCCCGCTATTGGGAAGATTGTCAGGATTAAAAAAACCAGAATTCTCCCAGATTTTGTATATCTTATTTTCTATTTCCTTCGGGTTATATGGCCTACTAAGTTTTTCTGTAACTTCTTTATTCATAGCAATATATTTACTTGTTAATAATAAGCTTTAAGACTAAAAACGCAAAAATAGACTCTTTTGTACCTAAAAGACATAGTTTGTCTTTTAGGTAAGTTGTCCTTTATATCTGATAGGACCTAGTAAGTAAGTCTTTTTTAGGATTATATGGATTTATAAAAGACAAAATTTTAATATTTTTTCTCCTTTTTAAAAAACGTTGATAAATAAGGCTTTAATAGCATTTGGTCGCTTGACACTTCCTAGTATGTTTATTGACATATTCTATCAATTATGTTAATACATGAGATAAGTTAATAGATTAAATTGTGGGGTATTAAATTATTTAGAGATATTAATAACATGAATATATTCAAAAACATTGTAGCCGCTTTTGTAGTAGTGACACTTATCGGGAGCCCTATTTCTATCTTCGCTGAAGAAGGTGCTTCCGAAGCACTTGCTATTTGTAATCTAGAAATAGTGAGTGATACTAGCACTCTTCTTTCTGATAATTCTAATGCTGTAGCAACATATTCTGCAAACCCTCGTTGGACAGCAAGCATCCCTGGGGCTACTTGGATTTGGAAGACTGTTCTTGTTGAAAACCCTACTATCGATGAAGAAACATCTTTTTCTCGCACCTTTAATATAGTCGGCACTCCGACTGTAGCTTCCCTTATCGTGGCCGCTGACAATGGCTACGAAATATCTGTCAATGGAAACCCATTTGCTCAAGATAATTCTGAGTTAAATTATTTTGATGAGGAGAAAGATAGTTATGACCTCAGTTCAGTTTTGACTACAGGCTCAAACAACATTTCTTTTAAGGTTAAAAATTTTGGTTGGGACGGGGCTACTCCACAATCAAATCCAGCCGGGCTACTCTTTAAATTGAACGTACAGTCCGAGGCTGTGACCTGTAATACGAATCCTGGCGGTGGTCCTGAAGTACCTGTGAACAATCCTCCGGTGCTCACTCTTTTGGGAGCCAATCCTTTTACTGTGATTGCTGGTAATACCTTCACTGATCCAGGTGCTACTGCAAATGATACTGAGGATGGTAATTTGACCTCTTCCATCACTGTTTCTGGTTCGGTCAACACTTCTCTTCCTGGAAATTACGTTCTTAGTTATTCTGTCACTGATTCTGATGGGGCGTCAGCCTCTGCTAATAGAACTGTAGTTGTGGAACCTGCCACGACATTCCGCGTTATCGCTACAAAAATAGTTTGTAATAATGAAATCGATTTACCGAACTGGGGAGTGGGAGGCCCTGATGTAACTGCTTCTACTGCTTCCGATTTCCTCGCTTCTCATCCTTCTTGCCACTTGCAGCCTGGATGGGAATTCGAGTGGGGCTACCAGTCAGTGACTGATCCTGGTTCATCTTTTGTCGGACCAGCGGGTAGCGGCTGGACTACTTTTGGATTGACTGATAGTCAGGGTAAAACTCAAGTCGATATTCCTGCGGCTCTAGGTTCTGACAAGGTATGGATTCGTGAAGTATTAAAGAATGGCTATATTCCTTTCTATGGTCCATATGCAAATAATGACGCACAGACTAATGTTGTAAGTGCTGAACTGTTTTGTAATCAGGATGTTTTGTATTTTGACAACTATGATTACGTTTTGAATCCACAGAATGGTAATACATATTATTGTATTGCCTTGAATGTTGCTAATAGTGTTAATCCTCCAGTCAACACTCCACCAATTATCACTTTGATTGGTGCCAATCCTTTGAATTTGACAATAGGTGATACCTTCACTGATCCAGGTGCTACTGCAAATGATACTGAGGATGGTAATTTGACCGATGAAATTGCTACTACGACTACTGTAAATACAGCTGTTGCCGGTACGTATGAAGTAACCTATTCCGTTACTGACTCTGGAAACCTTTCTACTTCTGTAACTAGGTCTGTCATCGTGTCTCCTGTTTCTACTCCTCCTACGAATCCTCCTACTGATAATTCTGGGGGTAATGGCGGTGGCGGAGGAGGTGGGGGCGGCGGCCTTGGTGGTCATAGGCGTGACATTACTACCATAGGCGGCGGTGCTGTTCTAGGAGCTACTACCTGTTCATACTTGCGTGATTATTTGAGAAAGGATTTGCAAAATGATCCTCTTGAAGTATTAAAACTCCAATCTTTCCTCAATGCTTTTGAAGGAGAAAATCTTTCCTTCACAGCTAACTTTGACGATGCTACTTTCGATGCTGTGTCGAGATTCCAGAATAAATACTCTGACGATATCCTTGCTCCGTGGGGCCACACAGCTCCGACTGGATATGTGTATATCCTTACCAAGAAAAAAATAAATGAAATATTCTGTAAAACTATCTACCCCCTTTCTGCTTCAGATCAGAGTGAAATCGATTCTTTCAGAAGCTTCATTCAAGATATAGAAGAGAACGGAGGCGTGATACCTGATGTTTCGGGCTCTATAGGAGTCGGTACTTCTACTGAATCAGAAAACCCTACAGATTCTGATTTTATAAACGGAAGTGAAATAGCAGGAACTAATGTTTTAAGGAATGCTGCTATCTCACTTTTCTCTATTCCTGAAAGTCTTTCTGACACGTTAGAGTGTGCCATCGTTTTCCTCATCGTACTTGCTGTCATCTATATCCTTGCTTCGCTATTCTCTGGCGGTCCTGCTAGGGATGAAATGGAAAGAATGAAAATCCGCAGGAAGAAACTTATCTGGAGCGCAATCTTTCTTATTGTAGCTATAGCATTGTCGGCTATCTTCGCTCACTACTGTACTATCCTGCCATTCGTCATCGTCTTTCTCATTGTGATGGGCGTGATCCTCTTCGGTAACGGCACTGCTCATAAAGAAGCCATCAAAAATAATTCGTATGATGCCTCGCTTGAAAAAATATCTACTCTAGTCGTGGAAGAGCCGAGCTCTCTTACAGACAAAGTAACCGAAGAAGGTGAAAAGAAAGGATTCAAAGGTATTATAGGGGAGTAAAAACTTACAAATATTTTAAGTTTCCTTGAGCGCGCAATTCTGGTTGCGCGCTTTTGGTTATGAAGGAGAGGTAGCCGGCCATGGCGATCATAGTAGCATTGTCGGTCGTCAGTGATTTTTCAGGAATTTTTAGTTCCATATTCGGATATTCTTTTACTAATGCTTCAAATTTTTCTCGTATTAAATTATTCGATATTACCCCGCCGCCAATTATAAGAGTATGTGGATTATGAAGAGCAATAGCCGTCTTTGTTTTTTCTATTAGAACTTCGACTACTGCATCCTCAAATTCCCGTGCGATCTTTTGGTATTCCTTCCCCTGATCAAGGGGAAGGTGGTCAGAGGCTTTGCGAGGTGCCGGATGGGGTTTTCTCAAATAATATAAAACAGCAGTCTTCAATCCTGAAAAAGAAAAATTTAAATCTCCCGATTTTATCATCGGTCTTGGAAACTTAGTTTCCAAGTGGAAGTTCTGTTCCCTGGCTTCTGAGGCAAGTTTAGATATTTCTGGTCCACCAGGATAGGGGAGGCCGAGCATTCTTGCCACCTTATCGAAAGCCTCGCCCACAGCATCATCTTTGGTTTCCCCAATTATTTCTTTCTCAGTCCAACTCTTAAGTAAGACTAGTTCTGTGTGGCCTCCAGATATGAGTAGGCCGAGGGCGGGAAATTTTATGTGCACAGTTTCAAAAGGGTGTGCTTTTGAAACTGTATCACTTGGCATCAGCTTAATAAAATTCTTTGAATTCATTAAGACTGATGCCAAGTGACCTTCCATGTGGTTAGTTGGGATAAGAGGTTTTTTCCATTTCTCTGCCAATTCTTTTGCAAAAGTAATTCCCGTCCAAAGCGCTGGTTCCAACCCAGGACCTACCGTTACTGCTATCGCATCAATTTTGCTTATTTCCCCGCCCGCAACGCTCTCGCTTGCGAGGCGGGCGGGCATCTTTGCTTTTTCCAATGCTGTTTCAAGTACGGCTGGCAGGTTTTTCGTGTGTTCTCTCTTTGCCAAGTTTGGATACACGCCACCATACAAAGAATGCATATCTGCTTGACTGTGAATAGCTGACCCAAGCACTTTAAAACTAGGATTTTTTTCATTTCCTTCAGCTTCCACCACACTTATAGCCGTCTCATCACAACTTGTTTCGATTCCAAGGATTATCATTATTAGTACATAAAATTTATCTTCCCGCCTTCGCTCATCTTCTGCGGACTGTGTCCCGCCGAAGCCGAGCTACTGCGAGGCGAAGGCGGATGGGGTGAGATTTGAACTCACGATACCCTTTCGAGTATGCCGGTTTTCGAAACCGGTGCCTTCAACCACTCAGCCACCCATCCATCGGTCCGCCGAAGCCGAGCTACCGCGAGGCAAAGGCGACCATATAGACCAGCCTAACATTTTTTGCCATTTTTTCAAAAAATGTTACTATGTCAGTTCAATTTGTTTCTAGTTTTTATTTGAAAATTAGAAATTATAAATTGAAAATTGTGATTGCAAAGCAATCATTTGGCCCCATCGTCTATCGGTTAGGACACCGCCTTTTCAAGGCGGGAAGCGGAGTCCGACTCTCCGTGGGGTCACATAAAGGGATGATACTACTTTTTTCAGAACAAAGATTAATTTTATCTTTGTTTTTAAACGTATTTTAGAAATATAAAAGTTCTGAAACCATATTCCTAAAATTTATCTAAAATAAACGAAAACCACTAAATAACCTTAAATAAGTAGGGTTTATTCATAGTTCTGAAAAACTTGTTGACAAATAATATATAATATGCTACACTATCTGCGTAAGATCTTTCGTTTCCCCACCCCTCAATCTAGACACTTTGATTAATTAATAATACCTCTTTTGCTGTTTTGAATCCAAGACATTGGCGTGGAATTTCGTTTAAAAACTCTTCGGTTGAATGAAGCTCCAAGTCTGTGACTTCTCTCAAATCTTTCCTTTTGGGCACAAAACATCTAATCCACCTGTTGGTGTTTTCAACCAATCCCTTTTCCCAAGAGTGATACGGGTGGCAAAAATACACAGAACACTTAAGTATTTGTTCCAGTTTCTTCCAACAGTTAAATGATATATCATTGTCTAATGTCAGTGTCTTGATCGGCATATGACGCAAGGAATCTTGGAAAGCACGCATTACAACTGCGTGTTTTCTGTTTGGTATTTTCTTGATGATGGTATTTCTGGAATATCGATCAACCAAGACCAAAAGAGAACAAGTATTGTGAGAAGAGACAATGAAGTCTCCCTCCCAGTGACCAGAACAGAGTGTCGCTGGTCTTTCTTCAATATATTTTCTGCCATCACTGGCTTTGCCATATCTCTTTTTCTTCCAACCACTTTTCTTGTGATGTTTTCTCCAGAACAGAAATCTTTCTAAACAACGACTGTACACAAACTTGTATACAGCTTTGGTTGATACGGTTTTCCCTTGAAGCTTGAGGTACCCCGATATTCTTTCGGGTGACCAACCTTCCTTGAGCTTTTCCGGAATGAATTTGGACAGCTCTCTGTCCAGAGCCACTTTCATACACTGTTTCTTGCTCAAATATCTTCTCCAATATGACTTGTAGTGAGCTTTTTTGGCTACATACAAGCCTTTAACTTTCTTTTTCAATTCGTACGCAATGCAGGAATGATGACGACCAAGTTTTTCACCAATATCTCTTGTGCTCCAACCTTCCGCTTGAAGAAAAGAGATTGCTACTCTTTCCTCATAGCTTAAATGTTTAAATTTTTTCATTCTCCAATTATGGAGTGTCTAAATTCAAAGGTTAATTAACTTTTGAAAAAGCGGTCTGTCTTGCCCGCTATAAAAAAGGCACGCGAAGCTACCGCGTAAAAAGCCTTCTGTAAATCCTGACTCCAAAAATTAGAACAGGCTTAACTTTACATAAGACTCCCAGGAGGAGACCATGCGCTACATCGCCAATGCTTTCTCGGTGAATATGATCGGAACCTTTCCGGTCGACATCCACATTGATGAGATTGATGTGGACCAGGCAGCATCCTACGCGGAAGATGCAACGAGCATCGTCGGTCATACCGATACCGCTAACGTGTTCTCTTCGACTTTGGGAGTTCCGGTGACTTGCAACCGCACAACGGTTGCAGTCAGGATCGGAGACGAGGTCATTGTCGGACAGTACAGGGGTCCAAGGTTGCCTGAGGGAGCACGAGTGCTCCCGGCTGGAGCCACTATCCAGTGGTTCTCAGTTCAGGTGGGATGGAATTCATCTCAGCTCAAATGAGCTCTTTTTTGCCAACCGTTTTTTGTAACAAAACGAGGCGTGAAGTTCACACGTAAAAATGACAAATTAAGGCGCCGTTTGGTCTTCAAACCTGCGGTGCCTTTTCTATTTCATAATTATTTCCAAACTTTCAATACTCAATTTTACTAAATCTCTATACGAAAAAAGTTCTGAAAGCCAGACATTTGGGTCACAAATTAAAATTACACCACATAATTTTATGTAAAGAGGGTGCCTCTCTACACACCATGACACACAATAATTTAGGTAAATTAAATGAAAGACCGCTTGCTTTTACCGATTTGGAGACGAGTGGGGATGTGTTTGGGGAACATGAAATAATTGAGATTGGGCTGGTTATGGTGGACCAAAAAAGCCTACAAATTTTGGATACTTTAAATGTGAAAGTAAAACCGGAGCATATCGCGAATGCGATTCCTGCAGCGATTGAAAGGAATGGGTATATGGAGGAAAATTGGAAGGATGCCATTTCTCTCAAAGAGGCTATGGAAATGTATGCGGAAAAATCGGAGGAAGCTATATTTATCGCTTACAATGCTACATTTGATTGGGGTTTTATGAACGAAGCTTTTAGGAAAAGTTGTATAAAAGACTCATCTTTTGAACGATGTTGATAACTAAAATTAATCTGAACTACTGATGATATCATTTATACATGAGGTCAAAGTGGTTCGGATTAAAGCAGAAAGTTGTCAGTTTGCGTTACAAAGGGCTTTCTATAAGAGACATAGAAAATAAGCTTGGAGTCGCGCGTTCTACTTTAAGCGGATGGTTGAAAAATGTTTCCATAAGCATTAAACATAGACGAGCTCTAAAAATTCGTCAGGACGAGTCTCTCATAAAAGCAAGGAAAAAAGCTTTAATTTGGCATCATGAACAAAAAAGACTGAGAGTTAAGAATGCTAAAGATCAGGCGTTGGTCACTCTAGCTGGAGTAGACATCAAAGATAGAAAATTAATCGATATTGCTCTTTCGATGTTATACCTTGGTGAGGGTTTCAAAACTTCAAAAACAGGTATGGGAAATTCAGACCCGCTTATTCTCAAGTTTTTTCTTAAGAATATGATTGAGGTTTATAATTTAGACATCAATAAAATTAGATTTGAATTACATTTGAGGTATGACCAAAATTCTATGCAGATGAAAAAATATTGGTCCCAGCAACTCAAGGTACCAATTGCAAGATTTAGTTATGTTTCCTTTGATAAAAGAACCAAAGGTCAAAAAACATACCCTCATTATAAAGGGGTGTGTTTAATAGATTGTGCTAATATTGCTATTCAGAGAAAATTGATATATCTTAGTAGGAAGTTTTGTGAGTTATATATAAAAAAGGGCGGTTAGCTCAGTTGGTAGAGCGTCCGATTGACGTTCGGAAGGTTCAGGGGTTCGAGCCCTCTACCGCCCACATTTACATTTTTTGAAGCTCTAAGTAAATATCCTCAAGAGCTTTGACGGCGTCGCCAGCGGCGATGTTGTTTTGATGGAATAGGCCATCCGTACAGTCGCCCGCCGCCCACAAGCCATGGACCGAGGTGCGTTGATTCCTAGGATCCACTTTTATTTGTTTTATTTCATTCATTTCTGCTCCCGATCCTTCTGCAAACCAAGTAGTAGGCAAGAGCCCGATTTCTACAAATATACCTGTAGCTGGTACCAGTATTTTTTCTCTAGTTACTGAATCCTCGTACATAATGCCAGTCACAAAACCATCGCCTTTTATTTCTACTGGGATAGCATTTTTAATAATTTTAAATTTAACGTTTTTAGAGAGTGTATCTATAGTGACAGGATCAGCTTTTAGCTTATCTCCACGATTAAGCAGAGTTACTGATTTGCAGTAGGCGAGTAGCTGGGCGGCTGATTCAAAAGCGGCGTTGCCCCCTCCTATCACTACCACATCTTGATCGCTGAAAAGAGGCCCGTCGCAACTGGCACAATATACGATACCTTTGCCCTCATATTCTTTAGCCCCCGGTATCTCTAGTTTCCTACGAGTGCTTCCGGTTGCGATAAGTACTGTCTTTGTATCGTATGTATCTCTGTCAGTTTTAATCTTAAATCTTTCCTTATTTTCTTCTTTCCATCTTTCTATATTCTCCACTTTCTCACCTTCCTTCATTAAAACTGAATTAGAAGCATAAGCCGCAACATGATTTTTCAAGATTTGCCCAAATTCCACTCCAGGGATTTTTACAGTACCTATCCAGTTTTCGATACCTACTGAATCGGTCGATTGGCCTCCCCAGCTTTCAGTAATGAGGAGAGTTTTTATTTTCTTTCTCGCGGCATATACTCCCGCAGCTGCTCCTGCTGGTCCACCGCCTATGATGATGAGGTCGTAATTCATGAGAAAAATATTGTATCACAAAAAACCAAGGGGGACCTTTGGACTACTGTACCAAGGGTCCCCCTTGGTTTTTTTATTTCAACTTCGAGCGTCGCAAAAAAGCTGGAACCGCACTCCAATCATCTTCATCATCTGCTTGTATCGTCTTCTTCTCCTCTTTTTTTGGTTCTACTGCAGGGGAAATCATTTCTTCTTCCTCTTTTTTATTTCTATTCAAAATTGGAATAGCATTGAATATTTTATCCTTAGTCATCTCTTCTTTATCACTGAAGAGAGCTTTTTTCATGTAGTTTTCAGGAAAACCTGAAGCGATAACAGTAATTTTTATTTCACCTTTACGTAGCTTGTCGTCGTGAGCAGTACCGAAAATAATTTTAGCATTTGGATCAACTGATTCGGTGATAATCTTTGCCGCTTCTTGTATTTCAAACATAGTAAGGTCGTCCTGCCCAGCGATGGAAAAAAGTACTCCTTTGGCCCCAGTAATCGAAACTTCTAGAAGAGGGGAGTTGATGGCCATTTTGGCAGCCTCTTCCGCTCTGCGTTCACCTGAAGCTTTGCCTATGCCCATGAGTGCTGCTCCCGCTCCTTCCATAACACTACGGATATCAGCAAAGTCTATATTGATGATGCCGGGAGTGGTGATAATATCGGAAATTCCTTCCACTGCTTGTTTCAAAATATCATCACAGATTGAGAATGCATTTTTGGCCGTAGTGTCCTTGTCGACGGTCGCGAGCAACCTGTCGTTTGGGATGACGATGATGGCATCGACTGCTCCACGCAATTCATCGAGGCCTTGCTCAGCGAGTTGCATCCTCTGTTTTCCTTCGAACGAAAATGGTTTGGTCACTACTGCTACGGTCAGGGCGTCGAGTTCCTTCGCTGTACGAGCGACGATGGGAGCGGCTCCTGTGCCGGTGCCGCCTCCCAGTCCACAAGTGATGAATACCATGTCGGAACCTTTGATCGCTTCCTGTATTTCTTCTTTAGTTTCTTCCACCGCTCTTTTGCCAAGATCGGGGTTACCTCCAGCTCCGAGGCCTCGAGTGAGATTTTTGCCAATATGAATTTTCTTTTTGGCGAGAGAATGATGAAGGTCCTGCGCGTCACTATTTATAGCTACGAATTCAATTCCTTTTACTTTGGAATTGATCATGTGATTTACAGCGTTCTTTCCAGAACCACCGACACCGATGACTTTTATTCGTGCAAATGTTTCTACCTCTGGCTTGATTTGTGGCATATTGCCTGGATTCTAACAGAGCCCTTCCTGAATGCAAAGTTGAAAAACTCCCCAAAAATGTCCTGGTTTAGAAAATATTAAGGTAAAAATTGTTTGAACCAGTCGAAGATTTTGGAGAAGAATTCGCCGCCGTGGCGGCTAAGGCCGAGGCGCTCCTCTTCTTCAGGGATTGTGCCCATGATACATAGGCCGTAAGCCACTGACCAAGATGAATCTTTCAGTTGAATTTTGCCTTCGCCCACTTTGAGCGAAGCTACGCGGGATGGTAAGTGTAGGGTGGCCCTCGCGACATCTTCGACAGAATTAATATAAGAGCCTCCACCAGTAATAATTATTCCGGCCGGCAAAAGGCCATTCTTGCCGATTTTTTTCAAATGAGTTTCTACTAGCTCAAACATATCGGAGAGCCTAGCTCCCACTATTTCTTCCAGCCTTTTTTGGGGATATGAAGAATGAGTAAGTCCTCCGATTTTTATGACCTCAGCTTCTTCCAAGGCTACTTTTAATCCAAGAGCAATATCGTTGGTTATATCTGAACCGCCGATAGGGAAAACTTCAAGCGAGATGGGTATGTTGTTTTCAAATACTACGATCGAAAGAGTCTCAGCTCCTATATTGGCGAGGACACAACCGGCCATTTTTTGTGGTTTAGAAAGAGTGACGAAACTTGCGGCGATAGGGGAAGCAACGACATCGATCACATCTATACCAGCTTCTTCCACTGCTTCTAGAAGGTCATTCAAGTGGGGCTCAAGGCAGGTGATGAAAAGCACTTTCACTTCTATTTTTACTCCTTTCATGCCAAGCACTCTTCCTAATACTGGTTTACCATCGATTTTCCATTGTACTGGTATGGTATAAATTATTTTCCTGTTTTGGATTACAGCTTGAGGTATGGCTTCTTCAGCGCTTGTAGTTGCGGCATCGATATCGAGCTCTGTTACTATTTGGTCGCCACGCGATACGATGCTATGTCCTACGGCTACAGTGCTTGATAGGCCTATACCACCGACTGAAATATAGGCTCTACGTATTCTCTGGCCCGAAGTTTTTTCAGCTTGGGCAATAGCCGCTTGCACACTTTTTACTACATCTCCAGAATTTATAATATAGCCATGGCGTAATCCTTTCGATTCAGCACTACCGCCCCCTAGTATTTTAGGAAATTCTCGCGCTTTTTCGTGCGACGATACCACTACCCTTACTTGGTATGTTCCTATGTCTATTCCTGCTGTTATTTTTTGGCTCATTCTGATGATCTTTCTCGATTTTATTGTGGGGGTGTCGTATATTAAAAATATTACAAAACTTTTTTTCCAGTCTATCCATTTTACTACCATGATCGAGCCCTTTCAAATGAACAACTGCGTGGATAAGGAGATAGGATAGGTACTCAGAGGCTTCCATTCCAAACTCCCTAGACTTTTTCCTCATGTTTGGGAGAGAAAATAAAATTTCTCCTTCCTCCTTCAAATTAAAGGCGAGCACGTCGGTCGATTCGTCCTTATTCCTATACTCTTTATTTATTTTCCTCATCTTCTTCTCTCGGACGAAAGCGATCGAAGCAAAGTATTTCTTGCCCAATATTTCGGGAATGATTTTATTGAAAGCTAAGTCCAAAAAGCCCCCTGGTATGCGGGGCTCGTGACATTCTGAGGTGATAGAGTAATTCTTGCCTTCAGCGATGAGTATCATTTTTTTGATTACCAAGGGTCACCTTTGGCCAAAGGGGTTCGGGCCAAGGGTGACCCTTGGTAAACTCTTAGTTCATTTTATCGGGCATTTTGCCCATTTTGATTGCTTCGCGCACTACCTCACGACGCTTGATGCGCTTCAGCGCCTTCTTCTTTTTCACATAATCAGAGAGAGTTCTCTGGGAGTAGCGGATAGAACGTAGACGTGAAAGTACTCCCGATCCTTGCACCTTTTTAGTGAATTTCCTTATGATGGAAAGGTTGTTCTCCAATCCGCTTTTTACTATTTCGACATTCGTTGCCATGTCGGGCTATTCTAACATAGCTCAAGATAGTAGACAACAGTATTTATAAGGTAGATAAAAACTGCTTGTATATTGGGTTTAAATATGGTTGGATAGGAAACAGGAGGTGTAAAAGCACTATGGAAGTTCCCAAGTATATGCAGCAAGGGTCATCAGGGCCTTGCGTCCAGATTCTGGCCGCATTTCTCGTCAAGCAGCAAACTGTCCCTTGCGACTTTATTCCTAATCAGCATTTTGGCCAGAATTTGACCAAGATGTTGCGGGAATACCAAGGAGATGAAGGGCTTCAAGTTGATGGAGGTTGTGGTCCGGAGACTCGGAGGAACATGAAGAATTACGACTTTCACTTCGACGACTTCTGCCGGCATACCACTGGCGTAACGAAGTTCGTCCAGCCAGACGGCAGTGTCATCGAGTACGATCCCGCGGCTCCCTGATCCGGAGGCCCGCCAGAGCAACAACCAACAGGTTTCGCTCTGGCGGGCCTTGTTGTTAATAAACCCCACCCGGGCTTCGCTTCGACCTCCCCTTAGCAGGGGAGGTAATACGCTACGGATTCGAGGATTTTGTTTTCCCTCCCCTGCTAAGGGGAGGGAAGGGTGGGGTTAAACCCCCAATATCACCGGAATCACAATCGGTCTTTTGGCGGTTTTTTGGAAGAGAAAGCGAGCCACGGCGTCGGTCACATTACCTTTGATAAAGTCGAAATTGATTGGGTTCATTCCCATAGCACTTTCTTCCACTGTTTTCTTAATGAGAAGGCGAGCGTGTTGCATCAATTCTTGCGATTCGCGCAAATAGACGAAACCTCTAGAAATAATATCAGGCGATTTGCGAAGCCGACCAGTTTTCAAGTTTATGGTCGCGACGATGACGAACATTCCATCCTCCGCGAGCATTTTACGATCGCGCATTACTACTTCTTGCACATCAGCGATGGCAAATCCATCGACCATAACAGGGGATGAGGGAGCAGTTTCTTTCAGAGCTTTTATTTTCTCGCCACCTTCTTGTACTTCTATGATCATACCGTTGTCAGGTACCACGATATTCTCTGGAGGCATGCCTAAATTTTGAGCCAACTCCTCATGTACCCGGAGCATATAGTGGTTGCCGTGAATCGGAATGAAGAATTTTGGATTTACTTTTTTATGGATCCATTCCAATTCGCCTCGGTTGCCGTGGCCAGTCGAGTGGATATAAACATCGCTGGTACGATAATGGATAATTTTTGCTCCTTGTCGCGCCAAGTTATCTTTCAACTTTTGGACTGACCTTTCATTTCCAGGAATAATAGAGGAAGAAAGTAGTATGGTGTCGCGATTGGAGATTTTTATATATTTGTGGGTTTTGGATGACATACGCATTAGAGCGGCAAACTCATCGCCCTGAGCGCCTGTCGCCAATATGATAACTCTGTCGGGCGGTAAAGTATCCATTTCCTCTGTAGTGATGATGGTACCCTTGCCTACTTTCAACATACCGAGCTCGCGCACGATTTCTATATTTTGCTTCATACTTCTGCCTTCCACTACCACTTTTTTTCCATTACGCTCTGCCGCCTCGATAATGGCGATCATGCGCTCAAGCTGGGAAGCAAAGGTGCCGATTATGAGTCGACGTTTGGTGCTTTTTATTATTTCTTCCAAATTTTGATGCACCAATTTTTCAGGGGTAGAAAATCCAGGATTATCAACATTGGTCGAGTCCATCATCAATAAGAGTACTTTTTCTTTACTGAATCTTGCGTATTCTTTTTCTTCTCTTTCTGTCGGTACACCGTCCACATGCTCAAGCTTTATGTCACCCGGGTTTACCACGAGGCCATATGGAGTCTCTATCACGATACCCATTGAATCAGGAATAGTGTGGGTGACGGAAAAGAAGCTCACTTTCGTTTTTCCGAGCATAATAGTGTCCTCTTTTTCTACCACTCGCATATCGAGAGGTGGTAAGTGGGGGAATTCCTCCTGTCTCTTTTTGATCATGACAGTCGTGAGTAGGCGTGAGTAAAGGGGTGGGTTACCTATACGATCCATGATGTAGGGGATGCCGCCGATGTGATCCAGGTGGCCGTGGGTTATGAGTACGCCTCGTATTTTTTCTTTTCTCTCTTCAAGATACTTTGTGTTCGGTAAAATGTAGTCTACTCCTGGGGTATCCTCATCTCGGAATTGGAAACCAGCATCCATGACGAAAATATCATCACCGATTTCGATGGCGGTCATATTCTTGCCTATTTCCTCGGTGCCACCGAGTGGAATAATGCGTATATTGTCGCCGACTGGAGGGATATTTAAAGTTATGGGAGCGCTAGCCTCTGGTAATTTGTAATCGCGTGGTATCGGGCGATCACCTCGCCTGACAAATGGCCTACGATCTCTCGATGGTCCTCTCGTTCCTACTCGAGGCCTGTCCCCTGGGTGAGTCATAGGTCTTCTGCTGGGAGCGATCACACTATTACTTGCTGGCCTACCAGCGATAAAAGGCCGACTCCTTTCTCTCGTCGGAGCTCCTGTCGCCGTTCTCTCTGTGTTTTCTGTCCCACTTTCAGAATGAAAACTTCTTATGCGGAATCTTCCTGAGTCGTTTCTTTGTTGCATTACTTTTATTTTTTAATTACTTATTATTTTAATAAATAGGATTTAATTTGAAAAAACACTCCATACCTTCTCTGTCTCTATGTACCACTTTTCAATGCCCATAAATCTGCTACTTCCGCTCGATATATTATCCAAATCCACATTTTTTATCCTTGGGTGTATGGCATATATGAAATCAGGTGCGTAGGTAAATATAGCTGGTATATCATTTATTATTTCCGACTCGAATTCAGCTCGCTTCTTATTTATCGTCCCTATATCGGTAGCTGTACGCATCTCCTCAAGCAGTTTGTCAGTGGTGATATTTGCGTAAAGAGCGATATTGAGGCCTGGGTCATTACGAGCTGATGAATGCCAAAACGGATAGAAATCTAAATCTCGACCGAAACTTTCTCCAAACAGAAGGGCATCATATTTTCGAGGTTTGATAACATTTTGATTCAAATCTCCTGACTCGAATACTTTTATTTCGACATCGGCTCCCAACTGCTCCCAACTGCTTGCTAATATATCAGCGGTGGCTTTCAGTTCCGGCGCGTCGGAAGTAGAGATAGAGAAAGAGAGCCTCTGATTTACTGATTTTACTTTCTTTTCTAATATACCATCTTCATTCGCTTTCCAGCCTGCTTTTTCTAACACAGCCTTTGCTTCTTCGAAGTCATTATCGGAATCGACTATCCATCTACTTTCTTTAGCTGGTATCGGCCCTTTCAGTGGCAAACCATAACCTTTCAAAACCTCTTTTACCAATTTTTCTTTGTCGATACTGATATCAAGAGCTTTCCGTACTTCTGGATTTAGGAATACTCCGGCTTGATTTTGATTGAAAAATACTCCAAACACTCTAGGCATAACATATGAGGCAATATTGAAACCTTTTTCTTTCAGGATTATAGCTACCTCTGGCGATAGTCCGGCTACAGAGTCGATACTACCACTTTCGTAGGCTTTTACTAAAGCTTCCTCACTTTGGAAGAACCTTATTTCGACTGTTTTTATAAATGGTTCTTCACCTGTATATTTTTTGAATGAGGAAAGGGTGACCACTGTCGGCACTCCACTCGAATTATATTTTATATCTGATGCTTCGTATGGGCCAGAGCCGACAGGTTCGATGTTCAATTGACTGAAAGGCAATTCTTCTGAAGTAGCATCTTCCCACACGTGCTTAGGTAACACTCCTTGAGTCAAATTTTCGAGGAACGAATAATACGGCTTCCTTAAAATAAATCTTAGATTCTTCTCATCCACCACTTCTACTGTTACCCCTTCCCAGTTACTGCGCCTTGGGCTTTTGAGTAATGGATCGAGTGCTTTCTCTATAGTAAAGGCGATATCTGTGGCCGTGACTGGTTTACCATCGTGGAAAAAAGCATCATCCCTTATTTTTATATCATAATTAAGGCCATCCTGTGATATTGAATAGTATTCAGCTAAGTCGGCAACATATGTGTCACCGCTATATTTAAGGAGGCCGGAATATACTAGGGTGGACAGGCTCTTATCAGTCTCTGAAATGGCGAGTAAAGGATTTACAAATCGTGGACTGCCGACCATGCCTTCGGTAAGTTTGCCACCGTGCCCGGGTACTTCTACTAGGAAAAAGTTGTTGGCTTGCCAAGCGGCAGAAAGGCCAGAGAAGAAAAGTACAGCTGCGAATAAGTAAAAGAGTATACGCTCGGTCGGTCCGAACGAACTTATGACAGAATTAAAAAATCCGTTAGCGTGTGAATTTTCCATAAATTGCGCTTTCAAGTAATTTGAGCGCAGAAATTAAAACAAGGAATCGATGGGATTAAGTATATCTTAGTAAAGAATGTTTGCAAGGGCAGAGAGTACAAAAAGTATAGCTACTGCGATAGTGGCTCGGAAAATATACAGTTCTGCACCGCGGCGAGTACGGTATTGACCTTCACTTCCAGAAGCACCAAAAGCACTCCCGAGTGATTCATCCGAATGTTGGATCAGTATCAAAGCTACCATGATAACTGACAACGCTATCTGTATGTAGGAAATAATAACTGACATATGTATGACTTTGACTATAACTTAAATAGAGCTTTAGGGCAAATGCTACTCTGTTGACTCTATGTAAAAAACAAGATATTATCCGAGCGAAATTCGCGGCATTATCGGTGAATTATTAATTAACTTTTTCTAAATATGAAGAAGAAAATCAAATCGAAAACAGTCAGATCAAAAGCTGGGAAGAAGGCTTCTTTGTCTATAGTCAAAGGTAATAAGAGAGGCATCATGCCTCTTGGGGATAGAGTGTTGGTGAAGCCTTTAGATACAGATGAAATGAGCAAAACAGCTTCAGGTATCATCATTCCCGACACTGTAAGTAAGGAAAAACCAGAACAAGGGCTAGTGATCGCTCTCGGTGAAGGAAGAGTCAATCAAGACGGTAAAAAGATTCCTATGAGCCTAAAAGTAGGAGACAAAATAATATTTTCAAAATATGGCTATGATGAGGTGAAATATGAGGGGGAAGAATATTATATTCTGAAAGAAGAAAATATATTTGCGGTCATAAAGAATTAAAAGAAGAAAAGAAGCCCGCCTGAATGACAAAGTCGGGCAGGGAAAAATTAAAATATCAAAACTATGGCAAAGAAGATTTTATTTAGTGAAGAAGCAAGAAAAGCTCTGAAAAGGGGGGTGGATACTGTGGCCAATGCGGTCAAGATAACTATTGGGCCACGGGGCAGGAACGTAGTCCTCGATAAGGGCTACGGCGCACCGACTATTACAAATGATGGAGTTTCTATCGCCAAAGAGATCACTCTTTCTGATAAATTCGAAAACATGGGAGCAGAAATAGTGAAAGAAGTGGCTTCAAAAACAAATGATGTTGCTGGGGATGGTACTACTACTTCTGTTATTCTAGCCCAGGCTCTTATCGCGGAAGGCTTGAAGCACACTAGTATGGGGGTGAATGCTATGAGTTTAAGGAGCGGTATAGAAAGCGCTTCGGAAAAAGCTATAAAAATCCTTTCTGATATTGCCAAGCCGATTAAAGATAAAGAAGAAATACGCCAGGTAGCTACCATATCAGCCGAGTCGGAGGAGATAGGTACTATTATTGCAGAGACTATTGAGAAAGTTGGTAAAGACGGGGTGGTGACAGTGGAAGAATCGCAAGCCTTCGGTGTCGATTCTGAGGTGGTGGAAGGTATGGAATTCGATAAGGGCTATGTTTCTCCATATATGATCACTAATAGTGAAAGGATGGAGGCGGAATATAAGGATGTGCCAGTGCTTCTCACTGACAAAAAGATTTCTTCTTTAAAAGATATCTTGCCTTTGCTTGAAGCGGTCGCGCAGACTGGTAAAAAGGAATTAGTGATAGTGGCTGACGATGTCGATGGTGAAGCCCTGACCACTCTTGTAGTAAATAAACTTCGAGGAGGTTTCTCGGTCCTTGCAGTCAAGGCTCCAGGGTTTGGTGATAGGAAAAAGGAAATGCTCCAGGACATTGCCGCTACTTTGGGAGCTCAAGTGGTATCTGATGACCTGGGTATAAAAATTGAAAATGCTACTTATGAGATGCTTGGCCGGGCCGCTAGAGTTATTTCTACTAAAGATAGTACAGTGATCGTAGGGGGTAAAGGTAAAAAGGCCGACATAGATGAAAGAGTGAAGCAGATTAAAAAACAGAGAGAGCAAACTACTTCCAAATATGATAAAGAAAAATTTGATGAACGCATCGCCAAACTCACAGGAGGAGTAGCAGTGATAAAAGTGGGAGCGGCGACAGAGACCGAAATGAAATATTTGAAATTGAAAATCGAGGATGCTGTGGCCGCGACCAAAGCGGCTATTGCTGAAGGTATCGTCGCTGGGGGAGGCTCGGCTCTGATACGCGCTGCGAGGAAACTTCGAGGAGTAAAATTTCCAGCTCAAACAGGAGAGGAAGAAATTCTTGGGATGGAAATTGTGATGAAGGCTCTCGAAGCTCCACTGAGACAGATAGTGCTGAACACTGGCAAAGCTGATGGTTCGGTGGCCATAGAAAAAATAATGAATTCAGAGAAAGAGAATGCCGGTTATGATGCCCTGAAAGATGAATTTTCTGATGATCTTATTAAGCTTGGCATCATTGATCCGGTAAAGGTGACCAAAGCAGCTCTGCGCAATGCCGCTTCTGCCGCTGGTATCCTCCTCACTACTGAGGTAGCTATAGCCGATGAGCCTGAAGAAAAGAAGCCAGCTTCGCATTCTCACGGACCTGATATGGACTATTAAGATGTGTTTGTGCTATGATAATAACGGTAGTTCAGGTCGTGTTTTCCTATCACCTGCCCAAACTTTAGGACACAACCAAAGCTCGGACACTTTTAGTCGAACACGATCTAAGGCCCACCCTGGGCCAAGTCTCCTCCGCGGGGACGAAGGGCCGTGCAGCTCCTAGCTGCCGGCCTTTCTCATTTATGCTATAATTGGCTCAATCAACTAACCTTTTATACTATGACTCCAACATACATTATCTTAATCATACTTGCGGTGCTGGCTCTCTCTTTTGTCGCTTACTACAATCGATTTGTCCGCCTTGTCACTCGAGCCAAAGAAGCCTGGGCTGATATCGATGTGCAGCTTAAGAGAAGGTACGACCTCATTCCAAATTTAGTAAATACAGTCAAAGGATATGCTACTCATGAAGCCAGTGCTTTCGAAAATGTTACTAAAGCCAGGAGCTTAGCCATGGGAGCGGGGAGCCTAGAGGAAAAAGGTAAGGCTGAAAATATGCTCACTGGAGCTTTGAAATCTATTTTTGCTATTGCTGAAGCTTATCCCGATCTGAAAGCGAGTGAGAATTTCAAAGAGCTTCAGCGCGAACTATCTGACACTGAAAACAAAATCCAAGCCGCTCGCCGTTTCTACAATACCAATGTGCGTGACTTGAATATCGCGACCGATTCATTTCCATCAAATATAATTGCCGGCATCTTTAGTTTTTCAAAAATGGAATTCTTCGATCTCGACGGAAGCGAATCAGAACGCGAAGCCGTAAAAGTCCAGTTCTAACTTTCTATGGAGATAAAAGATAAAGAATTGCATAGGATTACCTCCACGGCTTTAGTTTACAAACCGGATTTTACCTACCTCATTACCAAGAGAGCTATGCATAAGAAAGTGATGCCGGGAAAATGGACCATTCCTGGAGGTGGCCTTTCTGTCGATGATTACATAGATACTCCCTCGAGTACTGGAGACGGAAAGCAGTGGTATGGAGCACTCGAAAAATCTTTGAGAAGGGAAATAAAAGAAGAAGTAAATTTAGAAATTGGTAAACCTGAATTTTTGGTCGACCTTACCTTCATTCGACCCGATGGTGTGCCCGTAATTTGTTTTAGTTATTTTGCTCCCTATATTTCTGGTGAAGTGAAGCTTGACGATGATGCTACCGATTTCAAATGGGTGACGGTGGATGAAGCAGCCGAATATGACCTGATCGACGGCGTATTAGGCGAAATCCAAGAGGTCCATAAAATTCTTTCAGACAGAAAATAATAATATGACCCCAAATCTTTATAGTCATCAAAGTGCAAATGTGGCGAAGACCTGGTTTTTGATGGGCTTGTTTTTGGTGGTCATAATCGCTGTCGGTTACTTTTTTTCTGTTTATTACGAGAACCCGACTATTTTGTATGTGGCTGTGATATTTAGTTTCTTTATGAACTTTTTGAGTTATTGGTACTCGGATAAAATTTCTCTCGCTCTGACTAAAGCCAAGCCTGCTACCCGAGAACAATTTTTTGATTTATATACGGTTACCGAAAACCTCTCCATCGCCGCGGGCCTGCCGATGCCGAAACTTTATGTTATCGGTGATTCAGCTCCCAATGCTTTCGCTACTGGCAGAAATAAAGAACATGCCGCTGTTGTTGTGACTACGGGTTTGCTAGAGAGGCTTGATAGGAGTGAACTCGAAGGAGTAATAGCTCATGAGCTTTCACATATAGGTAATAAAGATACGCTGGTGATGACAGTGGTCGTAGTGCTTGTCGGTTTCATTGCTATTCTTTCCGATATATTTCTCCGCTCACATATGTCTGGTGGGTCCAGTGGCCGAGATGATAATAAGGGAAATGTTTTAATGATAGTAGGTATCGCTCTTGCTATCCTTTCGCCCATTGTGGCTACTCTTATCAAACTAGCTATTTCACGAAGACGTGAATTTCTTGCCGATGCCTCTGGGGCTCTTCTCACTCGATATCCTGAAGGTTTAGCTAGTGCTCTTCAAAAAATATCTACCTACGATCGCCCCATGCGTGCGGCGAGTAATGCCACTGCACATCTTTTTATTTCGAATCCATTTGGTAGGGGAGCTAAAAGCATTTCAAAGTTATTTGCGACTCATCCTCCAGTGGAAGAAAGAATAAAAGCTCTCATTGGATAATTAAATTGGGTAAATAAAATAGAAATAAAAAGAGGGCCAGCACACGTGCTGGCCCCAAGGAGCGGAATGAAACCGTATAGGGAGAGGAGGTTAGTTATTCGGACTTCAACCAGACTCGAGCTTCTCGATCCTTTTGCGCGTAGTAGCGCTCAAGGTAATCGAACAGCTCATGTATGGCTAAAGTTAGAACTATACTCAATAAAACTAAGTACATACTCACCTCCATCTGGGTACAGTGTATCATACTCCGATATAAAAAGCAAGGGGTAAAAGGGGATTGTGCAAAAGGCTATATTTCAGGCTCTTTTTTGTGATATTATTTTTAATATATGAACACCATAAAAATATTTTTTGCTTCTATTATTGCTATCGCTGCTCTCGATCTTTTGTGGGTCGGCTTCATCGCCAACTCTTTTTACTACAATCATTTGAGTACCATTCTCCGTCTGAATCCTGAAGGAGCTGTTTCGCCTCGCATTCTGCCTGTCATCCTCATCTACATCTCGATGGCGGCTCTTGTTACTTTCTTTGTATTAAATGTTCCGGCTCAAAGTTCCCTTTCAGTTCTTTTGCGAGGAGCTTTGTTTGGTTTACTTGTTTATGGATTTTACAATTTTACTAATTTGGCTCTAATCGAAAAATGGGATTGGTCAGTCGCTCTCATTGACACTCTCTGGGGCGCTGTGATTTTTGGCTTCTCTTCTTTCCTGGTAGCAAAATTCGTTGCGTAAAGGTAATATAGCTCTGTAAGATTATAGGATTATTTTGAAGCTGTCATAATTTTGGAACCGTCGCATAGTGGTCTAGTGCGCTCGCTTGGAAAGCGAGTAGGCCGAAAGGTCTCGAGAGTTCAAATCTCTCCGGTTCCGCCTTCGCCCGCTATAGCTTTAGCGGCGGCGGGATTTACTGAAGATTTTTTTACAAGTAAGTTTTCGAAAAATAAATTTATGTCAATTAAAATAACTTATTTTGTACATGGCACTACTACCGATAACGAACGACATGTTTCCTCTGGCTGGAAAGATGTTGAACTTTCTGATATCGGGATAAAACAGTCGATTGATTTAAAAGAGCAAACGAAAGATAAAAAATTTGATGTTGTATTCTGCTCTGATTTAAAGCGTGCTGTAAAGTCAGCTGAGCTATCTTGGAGTGGAATGTATCCGATTATTCCTGACGCAAGGCTCAGAGAATGTAATTATGGAAAGCTGAATGGCGCTCTTTCAGAAATTGTGGAGCCGATGCAGGAGGAAGAATGTCTTGAAAAACCTTTTCCTGAAGGAGAGAGTTATGAAGATGTGAAGGCTCGTATTACTGACTTTCTTGAATTCCTCAAAAATAATTATGATGGGAAAAGTGTTGCTATCGTAGGCCACAAAGCCCCACAAATTTCTCTAGAAGTTTTACTTAATGGTAAAACTTGGAAACAAGCTCTCGCCGAAGATTGGCGTAAAACCAAATCCTGGAAACCAGGTTGGGAATATGAAGTAGTGTAATTCGTGTTAGAATTTTAGTATGCCGAAGTTTCAATTGAAGTTTATTGATGTCATGATCGGAGTGGTGCTTGGTATTGGTTTTCAGTTTTGGACCGAACTGCGCGAGCCATGGCAATATATCGCTTTTATTTTTGCTTACTTGAATATTATTGATTATTGGATCGATTACAATCCCCTTGCCAAAAAATATGCTTTGAAGTTGGAGATAGATGTCATATTGCACACCCTCATCATTTTCAGCATGTTCCTACTTATATTTGGAACCCAAAAAACGGTTAGCTATTTCTTAATGTCTTTTGCTTTCTATCGTTTAGCTGATATTTTGTGGATATGGCGGATCAAAAGCGAACACAGAGTGCCTCACTCCGACCTAATGTTTTTGAATACTTGGTTCTTGTATGATTTTGTCGAAATGATTGTTGCTCTCGGGCTCTACTTTATTATCGCCGAAAATATTTTGGGCCAAATGACGGCCCTGATTGTATTTATATGTGTGAGAGCGGTAACCAGATTTATCGAAAGTAAAAGCTATAAAAAAGTGTTCTATTCAGTTTAATTTTGCTTACTTTTGCCTATATTTACTATTTTCTATATTTACTTGTATTTCATCACAGGTAAGTGTATAATGTGTTTGTATTAAGACGAGGAGGGATCCGAACGGTTTATACCTAAGGAGCCCTTTTCTTTTATCTAGAGTCTTATTTTTGCTTTGATATCAGGATTTTCTAAATAATCGAAGAATTCTGAACCCAAACTTTTATATAAAGATGATGCGAACTCTTTGTTTGGAAAGAGTATTTTCTTAAAAACATCTTTTTTGATCATGTAGTCAACGACTTTTTTATAATCACCATCACTTGAAATCAGAATAATTTTGTAAAAATCTTTATTATCAATAAGGTTTTTCATTATTTCAAAAACTATGTCGGTATCTACGTTTCCTTTCTTTTTGGCAATTAATGCCGAATTATGTTCTTTAAATAAAACAATGAATCCCGCTTTTTGTAGATTGTTGTATAAATCTTGTTGTTCTTCAGATACATACCCTAGAAAATAATATGCTTCTTTAGTTTTATATTTATCTTTCAAATAAATGCGAAATTTGTTGAAATTAATCTTCCAACCATTTTGTATGGTACCGAGATGAAGATTTTGTCCATCTATAAAAGCAAGATTATTTTCTTTCTTATCCACCAACATATATTATCAGAAAATACTAATACTTTAATAATAAAAACTAAATATACTCTGAAACCTCAAAAATATTTACTGCTTGGGTTTTGTATTTAATATAGATTTGTTGTACATTTTTAGTATGGATAAAACCTGGACATTAGAAGTAGGAGATCTTTTTAGTACAGTGGGTATAGACAAGATGGGTCTAGTAGAAATGAATAGTAATACCTATGACTTCGATCCTAAAAAACCGAAGGATAGTTGGCTGTATCCTGTATTTTTGGGTTTTCAGGAACTAAAGAAAGAAGGTTTTAAAGCAGAAACTTTTGCTACTATTGGTACAGGTTCTGGGATTGATTCAATCGGAGTCTACGAACTTTTCCATCCGAAGAAAATCTACCAGGTAGACATTCATCCAAACATTCCAGAACTTGCTCAAAAAAATGCTAAATCTTTGATTGGCGATAGCACGGAAGTAGAAACTTACTTGGGTGATTTATGTCAGCCATTGATTGATAGAGGTATAAAAGTCGATTTGGTGTACGCTAATATTCCCAATGTTCCTTCTGATGGACTCGTGTTTGATAAGAAGGTTGCTGCATCTCAATTCCTAGCTCGTGACGTAGAAGATTGTCCAGAGATTTTACAGAAATGGTCTCTGACTCTACAGTATTTATTTTTAAAACAAGCTAAACAGGTTCTAAATCCAGGAGGGGTTATTGTAAATGCCGTAGGTGCTAGAGTCCCGTATGAAGTTTTGGAGCAACTCTATTTTGCCAATAAATATGAAGTAAAAGAATTGGTCAGTATCTATAAAATTCAAAGTGAACCGGAAGATACTCTAGCGGGTTATTCTAGGGACGAGAAAAATGGTGTCGAATTTGATTTTTATGATCACGAAAAAACATGGGCCTTTTGGCAGGACAAGCTTGAAAATCAAAAATGGAGCACTCCCAAGTTAAAAGAAGTTTTGAAACCATTTAGAATTACAGCCACGCAAGCCCTAGAAGCATTCGAAAAAGAAGGAAAGCAAGCAGGTCATGTGTGTAGTATTTTCAAGTCGACACCTTAATCCATTATGTTTAAAGATGTTTTGAGCTTAATAGGTAATACCCCTTTAATCCAAGTCGGTTTTTCTGGACCCGCTAAATTTTTGGCTAAATTAGAATATTTAAACCCAGGTGGAAGTATCAAAGATCGTTCTGCTCTTTACATGATTGAGCAGGCGGAAAAAGAAGGTTTATTAAAACCTGGCGGCACGATCATTGAGGCGTCTTCTGGTAATCAAGCCATAGCTCTAGCAATGATTGGTGCTATCAAAAAATACAAAGTCGTCATTACTTTATCAGGAGAGAAAGTAAGTCAGGAAAAAATCAAAGCTATCAAGGCGTATGGAGCAGAAATCGTAGAATGTCCGTTAACTGATTCTATTGATGATCCTGATAGTTATCACAATCGAGCGAAAACTATCTTAACTGAAACTCCGAACGCTTTTATGCCGGATCAATATTTTAATTTGAAAAATCCTGAAACGTATTATCATTCATTAGCTCCTGAAATTTGGAAGCAGACTGAGGGAAAGGTTACACATTTTATTGCGGCTGTAGGTACCGGTGGTCATATTAGCGGAGTAGGAAAATTCCTTAAAGAAAAAGATTCTAATATTAAAGTTATAGCAGTCGATACAGCCACATCTTTTCATCAGACTAAAGGTAATCCTAAACCATATAAACTTGAGGGTATCGGTATAGATTTTAACGCTCCTTGTGTAGATGAAAAAGTAATCGATGAATTTTTCCCAGTAACTGATGAACAGGCAATAAAAATGCTTAAAACTATGGCTCGCGAACACGGATTATTAATCGGTGGTAGTGCAGGAGCTGTCGCTTACGCTGGAAGTGAATATGCAAAACAATTAAGCGAGGGTGATTTGGTGGTTATGGTTTTTGCTGATTCTGGAAGAGCCTATTTATCAAAGAATTATTACTAAAATTTGTAGTTAAAATTATTCGCTAACTTCAAAAATATTTACACCTTGGGTTTTGCCTTTGACGAGGGCTTCGCCGAGGGGTTTTGATTGGATGTTCAGGGAAGGAGAAATTTTGTGGAGAGTGGCTTCGGATATAATGAAGTGGGTCTGGTATTCCTTATTCAAACCTTCAAGGCGAGAGGCTATGTTGACTGTGTCACCGATCACAGTGTAATCGAAACGTTTTTCTGAACCCATGTTACCGACGGTAGCAATGCCGGTGTGGATGCCGATGCCGATATCTATAAAAGGCATATCTTGTTTTTTCCATTTATTTTGTAGAGCGGTAAGACGTCGCAGCATACCAAGCCCTGTTTTGACCGCTCTATCAACTTGGTCACTTTGCTCTATCGGCGCGCCCCAGAAAGCCATGACAGCGTCGCCTATGAATTTATCGAGTACGCCGTCGGTCGCGAGCACCTCCTCCGTCATTTCAGTGAAATATTCGTGCAGTAATTTGGAAAGAGTTTCCGGAGCAACTGATTCGCTAATGGTGGTGAAATTGCGGATATCGGAAAAGAGCACCGTTACTTCTTTACGTACTCCGCCGAGCTTCAGCAGTTCCGGATCATGCATGATCGCTTCTACCACTTGAGGCGAAAATCTATTTTGGATAGTCCTATGCAGTTTCCTTTTTTCCATCTCAACCTGGTACCATTTATAACCAGAACGTATCAAGAATATTAGGATCAGTCCGACAAGATTGATGAAGAAGGGGAGGGCGACACTTTCGGTTTGCCACAGTATTAGGCTTGCTATTGGTAGCCCGATAACTAGTACAGTAAATATTTTTGAAACATTACTTGTTTTTATTGAAAGGGGTAAAAGCAAAATGATCAGCCAAATTATTAGGCCGAGCAGAACATAGTATTTAGTTGGCGCATAAGCAACAGCTCTACTTAAGAGAATATTGTCCAAAACATTTGCATGCCACTCGACTCCGGAGATAATTTCACCTGCTACTGGGACATAAACGTAATCGCGCAGGTCGCTTGCGGTCGCCCCCACCAAAATTATTTTATCTTTCAAATCTTCACTTTTTATTTTACGATTTAAAACATCGCTGTATGAAATTGTTTGGAAAGATCCAGCCTTGCCACTGAAATCTATAAGGAGGTTTTGTTCTTTTGGTAAATTTGCTCCCACTATTTCTGCCAATTTGAAACTAAATGGTAGAAATGTTTCTTCTTTTGTCCCAAGAGATTCAGGAAATTTTCTGGTAATACCATCATCGCTCTCAGGAACATTCACGTGGCCAGTGTTTTTCGAAAATATGACTGGTTTTAAAAATGATTGGGGAGTTTCAGAATTTTTTGTAAATATAGCTTGGGTAGTAAGTACTGTTGGGAAAGAAGCATTTTCTATAGCAAAAGCGAACGCACTATCGTTTAGGTCATCTTGCTTTTCAGAAAAATTTATATCAAAAGCTAATACTTGAGGTCCATAGGAATCTAAAACATTTAGAAAATCGGCGTGCACTTTTCGATTCCATGGCCAACGACCTATTTCTTCTATGCTCTTATTATCAATCGCGGCGATCACGATATCGGGATGAGCTGAGTGAGCTGAACGGAAAATGTCGAGAGCTCTATATTCAAAATTTTGAAATACCCCAGAATAATTTATGAGAGTAAGAACCACTATTGTGAGGAATCCAAAAGAAAAGTAAAACTTGTTACGGTTCATAATATGTATTTGGGTTTGGAGGAGGAACAACAGGATTCGCTTCGATTACGACAGTGACTCTGTTTGAAACTAAGTTACCTATTTGGGCCGATATGGTAGTCGTACCCACTGTATTGCTCCCGAAATAGCCGGGGGAAGTTATGTTTCCCCACTTTTCACTTTTTATCCAAGTCAAATTTGCAAATGGCACTTCTTGCACAGAGCCATCAGGATAACTAGCTCTTACCAGAAGTCTAGTCTCCTCGCCTTGTTTTATTTTAGATTTATTTCCATAAAGGAATATGGAAGTGATTTTTTTCTCTACTTGTTTGGGAGGATTTACTATGTTTATAGGAACGGCTTCTACGATTTCTTCTTCAGCAGGATGGGCCCATTCTGTAAAGCCTGCTTTAGCATCTTCATCCACATTCCACTGTATCCAATCATCATAGAATTCTTTCGGTGCAGGTACTGGCCCCTTTGCAAAATCATTTTTTAAATTATTGTCTCTTAATACGAAAAGTTCTCCCGACAAAGTTTCTTTACCTTTCTTTTCTTCAGGAGTACCCATGAGCAGAGCCATATTTACCAAACCGCTATCCACATAGAGCTGGCTTATATTAAATAAATAATCAACATTAAAAATAGTGCCTCGCACGGTGGCGACCGCAGTCGGAGTTTCGACACTGTAAGACTCATTTTCTGATAATGGTTCTACTCTCGACCACATTCGACCACTCTTCAATTTGAAATTGTCTTCTCCCAATATTTCCACTTCCGAACCTGATTCGAGGCGCAAGAGGCCACCATTTTTCAATACGATAGAAGCTCTTGCGTCAGTGTTTATTTTGACCCCATCCATCCTTTTTACCTCTATACCCGTTCTACCTTCTACCAATTTTTCAGCCCGAGTGATCGTAGTTTTACCTTCGTATACATTCAAATTTCCGATTGCCTTGTTCGAATTTTGCTTCCAATATAAAAGTACTCCTCCAAGCAGGATAACAGTAGTGAGAATCAAAATTTTAGGAGAGAGAAATTTCTTCATAACAACAGTATGAGTATATTGCTTGAGAGAATAAAATCAAATGAGATATAATGGAAGCATGGGTTTATTTTCTGACAAAATACGGGTGGGGGTATTGCGGGGCGGGCCTTCGGGTGAGTATGATGTGTCGCTGAATACTGGTATGGCAGTTCTTGAAAGCCTTTCAGCCGATATTTATCAGCCGATTGATATTTTTATTTCTAAAAATGGCGATTGGCATGAGGAGGGTTTCTCTAAACAGCCAGAAAAGATTTTGAAGAAAATTGATGTGGCTTGGAATGCCTTACATGGTAATTATGGTGAGGATGGCACTGTCCAAAAACTTCTCGACTCCTTCGGTGTACCTTACACTGGGTCAAACTCCTCTGCCTCGGCTGTGAGTTACGATAAAGTAGCTTCAAAGAAAGAATATAAAAGAGCGGGCATAAAAACTCCTGTAGGTACTCATATAAATTTGAAGGATCTGACTCGCGATGCTATTCGCGAAGTTTATAAAACCTTGCCGCCTCCATATGTTGTCAAGCCTGCGTCTTCCGGCTCATCTTTGGGAGTGAGGATAGCGAGCTCCCTGCCTGAACTGGAAGAGGCGGTGGTCGCCGCTTTCGAATACTCACCTGCTGTTATCATCGAGGAATATATAAAGGGTAGGGAAGCGACTTGTGGGGTGGTGGATGAGTTTCGAGGTTCGCACCATCACGCTCTTTTGCCTATCGAAATAAAACCAAAAAGTCACTTTTTTAATTACGAATCGAAATATGCCGATGGAGGGGCGGAGGAAATTTGTCCTGGTAATTTTTCCAAGGAGGAAAAGGATATGATCGAGGGGATGGCTATCATGGCTCATAGTGTCCTGGGTCTTCGCCATTATTCCCGCTCTGATTTTATAGTTCATCCTAAACGAGGAGTTTATATTTTGGAAACTAATACTCTCCCCGGTCTCACCAAAAATTCTCTCATCCCCAAAGCTCTCCGTGCTGCTGGCTCTAGCCTTTCCGAATTTCTGCATCATGTTATTTCGTTGGCGTTGGATAGAAAGTAGTAGTATTGTCGAAAGTCTTATTTCTGATAATATGTTAAATCAGCGTTAATCAGATAGAATTTCATGGTGGGCCCTTAGCTTAGTTGGTAGAGCGCCTCATTTGCAATGAGGAGGTCAGCGGTTCGAATCCGCTAGGGTCCACCAGGGAATTTTATTGTGTTTTGGCTTGATTGATTTTTTTCGTATAATCAGTATTATGATTTTTGGGAGGGTTCCTCAATGGGAACTGTTAGAGTAAAAAATGCGATAGCTCGGGGTTTTTACCCTTCGCCTGTGGTTCGTGATATTACTGGTGCAAGTTTCCGCAACTTGCAGTGGTGGGCCAAAAACAAAATCGTTTCGCCTCCGATTGAGAACCATCTTCGGCTTTACAACGATGTCGAAGTCGTCGAGGTCATGTTCATGAAAGAGCTTCGACGTCGACGCGTCGCGTTGTCAAACGTGACTAAGGTCTTGCGATGTTCTCGCCGGCAGCACCTCGATGTTCGTCTCAAACAGGCCATGAAAGATGGCAGAAGTCTGTACCTCGTCACTGACGGGGAAAAGAGTTCGTTTCTTGCCGATAGGGCTGAGGCGCTGGAAATTTTGATCGAACAGAAGAAAAAGATGTTCGTTATCTGCGTGAGTGACTACGCAGAGAAGCTCAGGTCACTCAGGATCAAAGAACGTTGGGGATGAGCCTTACGAAAACGCCGCTGGCTCAGTCTGAGTCGGCGGCGGTTCCATTTAAATCTTCTACTTTCTATTTTTGACCAGCGCTTACATCTGTCCAGGCATGTCTGAGTTCATGCTCATAGGGACAAGATCTTTCTTACCTGACATCCCAGCCCATACAAATATCAGGCCCAGGACGAGGTGAAGCCAGTTGTCAGCGCTGTTGACGCTTATGATGCCGAGAACGTATGCCATACCAGTGCTATCAATCATCATAAATCCGAGCACTGCTACGAGAAGATAGATGATACCGAGGATCTTGAGCCACATAGAAGCGGCTCCTTTGGCTGCAGCCAGAAGTAATATCAGGCCGCTTACGATATGAATCAAGTTGTGAATCATATCAGAGTGGAAAAACCCCATCTCACCTATGACAGGGTTCCCGATAAAACCGAGGAGCCCGACGAGGATGAAAATTATTCCGAACACTTTAGCTAATTTTTTTGCCATGTGATTTTGCGAAATCATGTCGTGCGCTACGTCGATTAAAGCACGACGAATGAATTAATAATTTTTAATATATTCGACTCCCCACATTATAATACTTATAAGTCAAGGGGTGAGCCCATTATCCACACGTTGTGATATAATATATTTATGCTTCCATCTGAGTTAGATTTCCTAACTATAAACGGGGGAACCATTGCTTCCCTTATATTCACTTTAGTCATACTTTTTTCCGGTATTGTGGCTGTCATCATGCTCTGGCATTGGTCGAGGTACGGCCTAAAAAGTCCGATGATTTTCTTTATGGAGGCGGTGTATCTTTTTGGAGTCGCTGTCCTAGTAAGTACTGCGGCTCTTGAACTTGCGACTATATAAAATATAAAAATGGTCAATCTTGAAGACGGAGAAAAAATAATAAAAGTGGTTCGTAAACATTGGTTTGTGATGCTTCTCGTTGCTATAACCATGTTTGTGCTGGCTATCTTGCCTGGTTTCCTTTACTTCTTCATTTTTTTTGAACTATTTAATGAATTTTTTGTTCAAGGCCTTGGTATTTCAAGTAGTATCTTAAGCACTCTCTTGTTTGGAGTGCAGAAATGGGGGTCTTTCGCTTATCCTCTATGGCTACTTTTACTATGGACTTTCTTTTTTATTGAATGGACCGATTATTACCTCGATGCTCTAGTTATTACCAACAAACGAGTGATCGACATTGAGCAAAAAGGTTTTTTCAATCGCGAGATCACTAGTTTCAATTATCATAATATTCAAGACATCACTGTCGAAACTCGTGGCATCATCCAAACTTTTTTCAAATTTGGTTTTATCCATATCGAAACAGCGGGCGATGACAGACATCGTATTATTGCTATCAAATATGCCAGCAACCCCGAAGAAGCTAGGACTATTATTTTACAACAGCAAGCTTTACAGAAATAAATTAGAATCTACTTTCTCTTGGATTTTGTGCGGTCGAGCTCTGTCAATTGTTGTTTGCGAAGGCGGACGCTAATGGGAGTGATTTCTAGATACTCATCTTTGGCCATTATTTCCAGACCTGATTCGATAGAGAGCAGTTGTGGAGGCACGAGGCGGATGGCTTCATCCGAACCTGAAGCGCGCATGTTGGTAAGCTGTTTACCTTTGGTCGGGTTGACTGTCATTTGTTCTCCTTTGGAAGTGTTACCGATAACTTGACCTTCGTATACTTCGGTCGCTTCTTTTATGTAAAGGGTGCCGCGAGTTTGCAAGTTGTCGAGAGAGTAGCCAAGAGTCTTACCCATAACTTGGGAAATCATGGAGCCAGCTTCGTGCCGTTCTATTTCACCTGCATATGGCCTGTAGCCGAGCACTCGGTGAGCGAGTATCCCTTCTCCTTTTGTATCGATAATAAATTTACTGCGATAACCGAAAAGTCCACGACTTGGACCTTCGAAAGTCATAGTGATATTTTTCTCCTGGCCTTGAGTGTTGTTTTGCATTTTGGTCATCAGGGCACCTCGCTTGCCAAGTTTCTCGATCACCACCCCTTGATATTCATTCGGTATGTCGACTACCAATTCTTCAAACGGTTCGTGCTTCTTGCCATCGATTTCTTTCACTATTACTTCCGGCTGGGATACTTGCATTTCATATCCTTCGCGGCGCATGTTTTCAAGTAGAATAGCGATGTGCAATTCACCTCTTCCGTAAACGGTAAATTGTTCACCACTACCGATATCAAAATCGACTTTCAAGCCAACATTCACTTCGAGTTCTTTTTCTAGCCGCTCGCGGATTTGCCTACTGGTAACAAATTTGCCTTCGCGACCAGCAAAAGGGGAATTATTTACCAGGAAAGTAAGTTTGATCGTCGGTTCATCTATCTGTATCGCTGGTAGTGCTGGTGTTGTAGTGTCGTCGATTATAGTGTCGCCTATATAAATATCAGGAATGCCAGCCATAATGGCGATGTCGCCCACACTTACGCTTTCCGTGTCTACTCTACGTGTGCCATCAAATGTAAAAAGTTTGGTTACTCTATATTTTTTAGGTTCGACTGAGCTGCCTTGTTTTTTTACAAAAACACTGTCGCCTGATTTTATAGAACCACTATAGACTCGGACGATAGCCAGTCTTCCAAGGAAGTTGTCGTATGCCAGGTTGAAGGGTTGAGCTTTGAATTTGGGTTCGGTATTGGAAGCAGCATTTGGCACATGCTCGAGGATCAAATCAAGGAGGGGAGCGGTTCCGTTAGCTGATGGACTTTTTTGGTCCTCTAAATTTTTCATCGTTATTCCTTCGCGCCCGATAGCGTATATGACAGGGAAGTCGAGCTGTAGATCGTTTGCTCCGAGTTCAGCGAAAAGGTCAAACACTTCATCATGAGTGCGACTAGGGTTGGCCGCTGGCTTGTCGATTTTGTTTATAACCACTATTGGTCGGATTCCCAATTCCAAAGATTTTTTCAGTACAAAACGAGTTTGTGGCATCGGGCCTTCTTGAGCATCGACAACAAGAAGCACGGAATCAATGGAACGCAATACTCGTTCTACCTCAGAGCCGAAGTCGGCGTGGCCCGGGGTGTCGACGATATTTATTTTCGTTCCTTTATACATGACCGAGGCATTTTTGGAGTAAATAGTAATGCCGCGCTCTTTTTCTAAAGCGTTGCTGTCCATACTGACCGCTGTATCAGCTGCGCCGAATTGCTGAAGAATGGCATCGGTCAAAGTGGTTTTCCCGTGGTCGACGTGGGCTATGATGGCTATGTTTCTAATTTCCATAAAAATTTCAATAAAAAATCCCCCAGAGGGAAGCTTATGTAATAAGAGTAACACACTCTATTAATAAAGTATATTCACTCTTTTTTCATTGACTTTTGTTGCTAGTAGGAATTAGAATAGGTGACAGAGAAGTACCAAATTATTCTTGGAAAGGTGGTTTACGTATGAAAGCGATTTACGATCCCGCCTACCGGGATCTCACTACTTTTTTTGAGTACACTTGCACTGTGTGTTCACGCAGAGCTAGGTACACAAGGTTGTTCCCACATGCCGAAGGTTGTGTTGGAGGAGGGGAGCTCGTTATCCTCTTTGGTCTTCGCCTAGCGAGAGCGATCATCATCAGCTCGGTGGAGAATGGGGATGCGAATCCTCACCATCTGCCGATCAGCCTTATTGAGCTGAAGGAGAAGTTTCCTGAAGCTTACGACGTGGCGGCTCTCCACCTCAAATTGTATTTCGAGGGAGAAGCTCGGAGTATACAGGAGCTGAAAAGAAAAGAAGAGCTTCGCAAAAATTTCGATGAGCTCGATAGGGCGCGAGGACGCCAGCCACTTGCTCGTCAGCCTTTGCACAAGGCTGAAGTACAAAGGCTGACGACGATAGAGCAACTTCTCGCTAACGCTGATGCCGAGCGTGAGGCGAAGCTCAACAAGAAACCGAACGCAAAGGAGACTGTAAAAGATCGCTGGCCGCTTCCACAACGGTCGGCAAATAACAGGGGGGCCTAACTAGGCCCCCTTAGTCATGTCATAAAAATATTTTAGTAGTTTTACATAGCTGAAAGCCCACCGAGAGGTGGACTCCCAGTGGGTTTGTCGGGGAGGCAATCTACTTGCCGCCTCCCGCCCCTTGCGCTCTCGTCACATGGCCTCCCGATTTTGTCGGGTTGGCCTGAAGAACTCTTGGCTCTTGTTTTGATCCCGTTTCTTTCTGTTTCTGGTAGGAGCCTCTACCATCACAACGTCTGCAGTTTGCGTTTGCGCCTCTGCAAGGACAATCTTCCCAGTCCGATCCGAATAACATACTTTACTGCCTCCTGATGGAAAATGTTACTCCTTTATAAAATAGCGTCAATATCATTTCTGTATCTAAGTGCATAACTCTAAAAATCTTGCCTCATCTCCTTTTTCTGATAAACTGATTTGGTTCGTTGATAATTCAATATGTTTTAGATTTTCATGCTCCGGGATAGCTCAGCGGTAGAGCGATCGCCTGTGTCGATAAGTTCTGCGGTATACTTATAATATGTATACCAGGAAAGAAAAAAGAACTTATGCCGACCGTGCTGAATATATGCGAATGGCTGTTAAACGTAGAAGAAAAAATTTACGTGAAATGGCGAGAGCTTATAAAGGCAATAAGTGTATTATATGTGGCTACAATAAATGCTCAAGAGCTTTGAGTTTTCATCATGTGGATCCAGCTAAAAAAGATTTTGGCTTGTCCTTAAGAGGTTTAACTCGATCTTGGGAAAAAATACGCAAAGAAATAGATAAATGTGTTTTGATTTGCGCAAATTGTCATATGGAAGTACATGACGGCATCACGCAGCTTCCCGAAGAAATTTGGGTTGAAAAACGAGGTGAATTCGGGGAAACCCCTAAGGGGCAATCCCGAGCCAAGTCCCGAGAGTAATCAAGGGAAAGGTGTAGAGACTATCTCGCAAGAGAGTAGTTCCAGCAATGTTGTTGGTACGAAGCGCCTCGCCCCTAAGTGTTCGATTTTGAATATATGGGGATGATATAGTCCATACTTCTAGTAATAGAAGACAAAATGTAAGCGATTGGTCGTAGGTTCGATCCCTACTCCCGGAGCAAGGAAATTTAAATAAAATATGGTGCATTATTTTTGGACCCTTAAAGTCTAAGTCCGAATAAATGCAAATTAGTGGGTATTGGACAAGACAACGTAAAAAGCCCCACATTTACATGGAGTTAAACCACCGTTTGTAATAGTAAAAACCTCAATGTTGCACTTCTTGCACTTGATGTAGGTTTCTATTTTGTTTTGGTTTTGGTTTGCAACGGGATTCATAAATTTAATTTTCTTTGTTTACTTCAAGTAGCCACTCATACAGAGGTCTAAATACTATTGTGACTTCACCTTTTTTTACCTCCCTTTTTTCATTCCATGTAAGGATTGTGAGTTTATTCACATTCAATTCCTGTCCGGCTTCCACGAGGGCTTTGACTTCACGTTCTTCGACGTCAGGATTGGTAACGTCATATGTTACCTGTATGAGTTCTACGACTTCATGTCCATTTTTTATAACAAAGTCTATCTCTCTATCATTTCTAGTTTTGTAATAGAACACCTCACGATTCGGTTCATTACCTTTTTTGACGAGTTCGGTAAATACCAAGTTCTCCATAAGCTTTCCTGTGTTAGGGGAGTGTTGGACCGCTTTAGCAGTAACAAGGCCGTTGTCTATCACATACGTTTTTTTAGCAGACTGTATTCGGGAACTTGCTTTACTTGAGTGACGATCGAGAGAGAACAACAAATATGCCTCTATCAAATAATCGAGATACTTTGCTACGGTTACATCGCTTTTAAATTGCAATACATCACGAAGCTTTCTTGCGGTGTATTGATTTGAAACATTGTTTATCAAATACGATCCTAGGTTATCTATTTGCTTTGAAAACTTAACTCGGTGTCTTTTTATGACGTCCTTAAATAGCACAGCATCGAACAGTACATCCAAGTATCCTCGAGGGTCCACATCTTTTGTGACAACTTCAGGGTATCCGCCATTCGTCATGTACTGAGTTAGATAACTAAACAGCTTTGCCTTTTCATCAGGTAGAGCTAGTTTGTCCGCATCAAGTTCATAACTCTTAGCTTTTAAAAACTCCTGGAAACTAAAAGGTAGTATCTCTATCGGAATATGTCTACCAGTAAGATGCGTAGCCAGTTCTTTTGAAAGAAGGCTGGCATTAGAACCGGTGAGGACCAGATTGTATCCGGAACGATGAAGACGGTTTACAAACAATTCCCAATTTGGAAGGTTTTGTATTTCATCAAAGAAAATATATTTTGTATCACCGTAGACCTGTTTTAATTCTGAAAGAAGTTCATCGAGATCTATTTTTTCCTCACCAGGGAGTGATTCATCATCGAAATTAAAATAGGCGAAAGACTGATCTTTAAGCAACATCAAAGCAAAGACCGATTTTCCTGCTCGTCGGGGTCCGAGAATAACTTTTATCAAATCTGAAGACATCCACTTTTGAGCTCTTATCTCTTGTGTACGTTCTACGTATGGAAGAGACATGAGCCTATCTCGGTCTCCTTTTTGCTTTATTATGGTGTTTTTTAGCATAGTATTTATGTTGTACTATGCACTTTCTGCCTTTTTTGCATAGTAGACCTATTATACTGGACAAAAAGGAGAAAAACAAGCAACTCTAGCTACTATGCTAGTCTAGTGGCACAGTAGGGTTTTGCCCTATAAAAAGCCTGTTTTTAAGGGTTTTATAACTAATCCACTAATTTTCTGTTTGAAGGTAAAATGGTCAGATGGATGCAAATAATCTTAAAAATTTAATTTTTGTAGACTGCGAGGCTAACGGCAAGTGTCCAAGTATGGGCAAGCTTACTGAATTTGGCGCAGTCACATACCCCTCAAAAGCCACCTTTCATGGAGTGTTGATTGAAAGAAAGCCTGACCCAGAAAATCCTGAGTTCAAGATGACGACAGGCGTGCTCTTTGATGAAAAGGAAATATTTGAGAAATTTGACGCATGGCTCCAGGAGGTATGCGGTGAAGAAAAACCCAGATTCGTCAGTGACAATCCGGCATTTGATTGGCAGTGGATCAATGACAGCTTCCATCGAACTCTTGGTAGAAATCCATTCGGATATTCTGCTAGAAGAATTGGTGACTTTTACGCTGGCTTAATTGGAGACTTTAAAGATACCTCATCTTGGAAAAGATTGCGTATAACAAAGCACGACCACCATCCCGTTCACGATGCTATGGGTATAACCTTGAAGCTTTTGAGAGATTGCTTAAGGGTGATAGGCCTAAAATCTAGCGATACTCCGCCATCTCAGCCTCAGTTGGCTGCGTAATTCCAAAGAAACCCTGCTTGATATTGGGTAGCCAAATAAGCTCCTTATTGGTCTTCCAGAAGGTTCCGATATCCCGCACCATGTCGAGCAGAGAGCATTTCATGGGATTTGTTGGAATAATGAGGCCATGAGTATTGAAAGCCCAAGGGAGCAATGAAGCTCATTTCATTTTTAAAGTATGATATAATAGCTCCATGAAGGGCTACGTCACCAATATCGAAAAGCTCTCACTCGAGAATAACAATTTCAGAAAGGTTCTTTATACTGACAAGAACAGCCAGCTCGTCTTGATGTCACTTCTTGCTGGAGAGGAAATCGGCGAGGAAATACATGATGTTGATCAATTTTTACGTGTAGAAAAAGGCACCGGTACGGCAATCTTGAGTGACCTTCCCTATAATCTTGCCGACGGCAGTGTCATCATGGTTCCAGCGGGTACGAAACACAATATCATCAATACTGGAGCCGATGAGATGAAGCTCTATACCCTCTACATGCCGCCACATCACAAAGACGGAATTATCCACAAAACAAAAGCCGAGGGCGAAGCCGACACCTCTGACGAATTCGACGGCAAGACGACTGAATAAACATGATCAAAGAATATATAAAATATTTGAAGGATAATCCGCAGGGCTATTGGTTTAAAGCCAAGCTGTATGGCTGGGGCTGGGTTCCAGTAAAATGGCAAGGATGGCTTGTTATCGCTATTGGAGTAACTATTCTTGTGGCCGGTATCTATGTTGGAGACACTGATGATGCTCCTGGTGCAGCACTCTTGGGCATGCTACTCATGCTTGCGCTCATATTTACTTTCGGTTATTGGAAAGGAGAAAAGCCACGCTGGCAGTGGGGACCGTTAAAGAAATAATATATATCTTGACAGAATTAAAATAATACTGTTTTTTGTGCTATACTTTAGGTATGAAAAATACCAAAACAATCTCCATACTCATAGTAGTTGTAAGTCTGATGGTATTAGGATTAGTAGGATATTTACTTAGTGAAAAAAACAAAGAAATAGTACCTGTAAATGAACCTACTGCTTCGAGCACCGCTGTCGTATATAACAATAGCGACTACGGATTTACTTTTTCACTACCCGAAAGCTGGGAAGGATATTCTATTGTAAAAAATACCTGGGAAGGAAATCCGCTGACGGCAACCAGCATAAAACAAACAGGAGCTAAACTTTCGATCCGAAATCCAAAGTGGACTTCAGCACTTCCATATCAAGACATCCCTGTGATGGTTTTCCCTGTGGCACAATGGAATTCATATATTGCAGGAAATTTCTCGGTAGGAGCCGCACCTATTCTCGCTAGTGAGCTTGGAAGAAATAACTTGTATGTACTTGCTCTTCCTGCACGCTGGAACTTTGACTACAGTGAAGGATATTTAGAAGCAGAGAGTATTCTAAAATCCAACCCGCTTAAAACATTTGATGTACAGACCAATTGAAGGTGGTGTAACAAAATCAAAACGGCCGCGTGAAATATCGCGGCCGTTTTGATTTTGTTGTAATTTTGGTAATGTTTACTATTTTATATTTACGTGTTAGAATAAGGGATAGATGCAAAAAGAAAGACCTGATGAAAGAGGGCCGAGTTTTTCGGATATGCTCCGGGACCTCAGGCCGACAGATATCCTGATGCTCGAAGAGCTGTTCCTACTGACTAGTAGGAAAAATGAGGTTCCGTCTCCGCTCAAGTTGACGGGCCAAGATCGTAAGTTTCTAAGGATTATAAAAATCCTCCCTGATTAGGGCAAAATAGTTCGTGTCAGTCGGTTGCCATACCGATTGCCGCGAGCTTTTCAATTTAACCTCACTTCTCCCAAAGTTTCTTTGATGTGGCCTTTGAGTGAGAGGAGAGTGAGAATGGTTTGGACTTCGCCTGCTGGCAGGCCAGAGTTTGAAAATATTTCATCTTTTTCTTTTGGTTCTCGTAAGAATTCTATAATTCTCATTTCATTTTCTGAACAATCAGAATAATCATTTACTTTCTTTTCATCTTCTACTTTAATACCAAGTGTTTCCAAAATATCATTACTGTTTCGTACCAGAGTCGCCCCCAATCGTAAAAACATATGCGGCCCAGTGGTAGATCTTGAAAATATAGAACCAGGAAGCGCCAGCAACTCTCTATTATATTCACTGGTAAGTTTGGCTGTGATCAGAGTGCCTGATTTTTCCTCTGCTTCTATGATGAGTGTCGCACTGCACATGCCAGCCATAATACGATTACGTAAGGGGAAGCTATAGTGAGTCGCTTTGAAATCGGGAACGAATTCATTTAGAAGAGTGCCGCCTTTTTCTACGATTTCCTCTGCTAATCGCACATGACTTTGCGGATGGAGTGCCTTTGGTTCTAATCCCGACCCGGGAACTGCGATGGTGGGTAAATTATTTTTCATTGCCGCTCTGTGAGCGATAGAATCGATACCGAGAGCAAGGCCTGAAACTATAGTAATCGGGTAGCCTCGCAAACCTTCGATCAAGTATTCAGTCGCATCTTTACCATATTGTGTGAACTTGCGGCTACCCACTACACACAATAATTTTCTTGAATAATCAGGTATCTCTCCGGCGTACCATAATTGTTTTGGCGGGTCATTTATTTCTGCGAGCAGTGGTGGCCAAGCGTCTTTTGCTAAACTTTTAATTTTATAGCTCATTTGCTTTCATTTAATTTTGTATTATTATAACATTGAAAATTGATTGAAAATTTTAAATTAAGAATTGGAAATTACTAATGCTTGATATCAAATTCATACGCGAAAACAAGGACCTGATCAAACATGCTGCTAAAATAAAGCATGTTGATTTTGATGTGGACAAACTTCTTGAGGTGGATGAAAAGCGGCGGGCTCTACAACTCTCTTATGATGAAAAACGTTCTTTCCAAAACAAGGAAGGCACTCGCATGACTGTTCCTGGCTTGGCTGAAGAGGAGAAGCTCTTGATACTGAAAGGCCTTTCGATCATAAAGGAGGAGATGAAATTAATAGAGAGCGACCTGAAAACGGTGATGCTTGATTGGCAGAAGCTCATGGTCAGCGTTCCAAACATTCCTGATGTATCAGTGCCTGAAGGTGAAAGCGATGCTGATAATAAAGAGGTGAAAAATTGGGTGCCGACTCCTGAAAAGAAATTTGATTTCGAACCCAAGGATCATATTGCTCTCATGGAGCTTCATGACATGGCCGATTTTGAGAAAGGTGCTTCTGTCGCTGGATTCCGAGGTTATTTTTTGAAAAATGATGGCGCCAGGTTGGAAATGGCCTTACTACAATTTGCTCTTGATCATTTTTCTGGGAAAGGTTTTATCCCGATGATCGTGCCTTCTCTTGTTCGTCGGGAGACGCTCCTTGGCACCGGCTATCTACCACAAGGAGAGGAAGATTTATATAAAACTCAAGATGGTGAGTATCTAGCTGGTACTGGAGAAGTAGCTGGGATGTCATATTTTGCTGATCAAGTTCTCGAAAAGAAAGATCTACCAAAAAAAATTCTAGCCTTTAGCCCTTGTTTTCGTCGCGAAGCTGGAGCACATGGTAAAGATGTGAAAGGCCTTTACCGGGTACACGAATTCTTAAAACTTGAACAGATAGTACTCTGCGAAGCTAGTCACGAAGAGTCGGTCAAGTTCCATGAAGAAATCACAGCTAATGCCGAAAATATGCTTCAAAAACTCGGCATCCCTTATCATGTCGTCATAAACTGTGGCGGTGACCTTGGGTTAGGGCAAGTCAAGAAATACGATATAGAGTGCTGGAGGCCTTCTATGAAAAATTATGGCGAAACTCATTCTTCTTCTTACTTTCATGATTTTCAAACACGCAGATTGAATATAAGGTATAAAGATGATTCTCAAAATGGTGAAAGTGGCCTGAAGTTTGTACACTCACTCAACAATACAGCGGCCGCTATGCCACGCCTCCTAATTCCACTCGTTGAAAATTACCAACAAGCCGATGGATCGATAGTTATTCCTGAAATCTTAAGGCCGTACATGGGAGGAAAAGAAAAAATCGGTTAGAATTAGTAAATGCGCAAGAAAGGCCGAACTGTCAATAAAAACGATTTAAGTCGTAAAAGGAGGCATAAGAGAAAAAGTAAATTTTATTTGGTGATGGGGGTACTTTTTTTGTTTCTCGCTGGTATTGTACTCCTCGCTAGGCTTCCAGCTCTTCAGATAAAAGAAATAAAAATTTCAGAGACCAAGAGGGTACCTTCTTCTGTTTTGAAAGAAATCGTTCAAAGTCATATCAAAGGTAATTATTTTGGTATCTTTCCTAAGAGTAACTTTATGCTCTATCCTAAGAATGATATCAAGGAGGAAATTATGACAAAATTGCCGGCTCTTCTTGAAGCTGAAGTCGATACTGAAATCGACCGTAACCTTTATATCAGGGTGAATGAGAGGCTTGCCTCAGCCCTGTGGTGCTCCTCTTCTAGCAATTGTTTCTATATGGACGAACAAGGTTTTATCTTTGCCAGGGCTATGAATATGGATGGTCTAATGAAATATTATGGACTAGTCGATCAGGGTGGCTCCTCCATTCTGGGAAAGAGCTATGGCGAGGTAGGATTTTTCTCCGAACTTAGAAAATTTACCGAAAATGTGGAGAGCCTGGGTTTCAGATTGGAGAGAGTAAACGTCGTGAGTGAGTCACGAGCAGAGCTACATTTTAGTACTGGTTCTTACCTACTATTTTTGCCTGACGATAAAAATAAAGAAGAACTTTTTGGAAACATAAAATTATTTATAGAAAATTCTAAGGCCAGCAACGGGGGAGTTATCCCTCCATTCGAATACATCGATGCGAGATATGGGAACAAGATTTTTTTCAAGGTAAAGGAAGGAGTATAATTTAATCATGATTACTCAATATTTTAGATGGCACTATGGTCCAGGCTTCATGGAGCTCATATATCTCTCCCGCAATCTTTTTTCTTTCTTGGCCCATTTTTTTTCATTCAAACTTCTGTTTTTTAGTCTTTTTTCCCCATGGAAAAAAATGGGGGAGCATTATAAGAGGGGTTTCGATGTCGAATCTCTCATCTCTTCTTTCATCGTCAACTCTATTATGAGGGTGGTCGGCTTTTTTGCTCGTTCGGTTGTAATCATCTCAGGTCTTATCTCTAGCTTCGCTCTTCTCGTATTATCTTTTTCTGCTTATATATTGTGGTTACTCATACCCTTTGTTCTGGTCACTCTTTTTGCTTCATCCTTTTTCTTAATCTACGCTTCTGTCATATGAACTTCACTACTTTACACAAAAATATAGAACCATACAGGAATGCTTTGTTTGTCGACAACGTTTTTCCTAAAAAATTACGTTCTGTATTGAGATACTTCCTGATCTTTCTTACAGCCGCCTCTTTTGCCGCCTCTTTTATCGACCTGGTGAATGAAAAATACAATACGCTGCCTGATGGTTTATTCTTTCTTTTTCTTTCTCTTTTTATCATCCTCTTTCTTTTGGAATGTTTCTACAATTCTTCCAGGTTTTCTTTTTCAGAAAATATTAAGGTAGAATTTTCTGTCGCTGATATAGTAGAAAAAATTGACGAATACGATGTCACTCTATCCTTTTTAAACTCACCCATCACCTCTACCCTACTTTTTCGTCTTGGTATATCAAAAGAAGAGCAGGCTAGATTTATGGTGGGACAGCGTACAAAAGTACCAAGCTCTAGCTTTATATTGCCGGAAAATGCAGTCGATTATTCTACCCTTGCCCATGCCATTTATTTTGCAGATAAATCTTTCCAAACTTTCCTTTCCGGTAGAGAGGTAAATGAGAGTGATTATAAGGGGGCAGTCGATTGGGTAAATGCTGAGTTCAACTTATCGATGGAGGAGGACAGGTGGTGGGGTAAAGAATCTCTACAGGCTATCCCATCGATTGGTACTAGTCTCTCTTTCGGCATCATGACCGAGCTTTCCAAATTTGGTCGATCGATCAGGCGGGATATATTTTTCCATTCCATAGATATAAAAAATAAATTTAGGAATAAAGAAATACTGCAACTAGAGAATGCTCTACTCCGTGCTTCTGAGGCCAATGCTATCGTTGTCGATAATGATGAGGGTGTCGCTCGCGATATTGTCCTGCGGTTGGATAAGAAAATTTATCTTGGCCAAGTCCATCCTCTTCTCGAGCATAAAAATATAATTGAGTTTGATTGGCCCCTACTTGTTTCTTTAAATAAAGATAAGGCTCGTTTGCAGGAGGAAATGTTTAAATTATTGCGCGAATGTGAAAATACTGGCAACGTTATACTTTACATAGCAAACTTGCATTCCTTTATTTTGGATTGTAAAAATGCCGGTATAAATATCCAGTCGGTGATGGAAGAATGCCTCGCTTCTCCTGGAATACATGTCATTGCTCATTCTACTAAAACAGATTTTTATTATTTTATGGAGCTTTTTCCGGGTTTAGGCAAGCTCTTCGAAAGAGTTGTTCCGGAAGAAGAAACAGTGCTTTCTTCCATGCCTCCGATTTTGGAGAAAGCTAAATTACTCGAAACTGAGTCGAAGGGTAAAATATTTTTCACCTACCCGGCTCTCGCTGAAGTAGCAGAGCTTTCGGATAAATTTGTCGCTTACGGTGAAATGCCAGGAAAGGCACTTCATTTGATGGAGGAAGTATTTACATGGGGTATGCAAAACAATCTTTTTTCCCTTTCTAGGAATGACGTATCTAGTTTTATATCAGAAAAAATGGGCTTGGGAGTCGGTGCTGTGAGTACCAAGGAGGGAGAGAAGCTCTCTCGATTGGAAGAACTTTTACATGAACGTATCGTTGGTCAAGAAGAAGCGGTGAAGGCGGTAAGCAGTGCCATGCGTCGCTCCAGAGCAGGTATCGGTAATCCAAAAAGGCCAATTGCTACGTTCCTTTTCCTTGGCCCGACTGGAGTGGGAAAAACGGAGACGGCTAAAGCTCTAGCCGAAAGCTTTTTCGGTCCGCCAGCTGGCGGAGAAAATAAAATTATCCGTTTTGATATGTCGGAATATAATGGGGCCGATGCCTTACCTCGACTTATAGGTAGCTTCAGTGAGGGTAAAATTGGCGACCTCTCTGCCAAGCTTCATGACAATCCTTACGGGGTGGTACTTTTGGATGAATTTGAAAAGGCGGCTCCTGATGTGCACAATCTTTTCCTTCGTATTTTGGATGAAGGTAAATTTACGGATGCTTTCCAGGGTGAGGTGAGTGCTCGTAATGTTATTTTTATTGCCACTTCAAACGCCGGTAGTGACATGATTTGGAATATAGTACGTGAAGGTAAGGATATAGCAGCAAGTAAGGATGCTATCGTCGACTCGCTTGTCGAGCAACATATATTAAAGCCTGAACTTATAAATCGTTTTGATGGGGTAGTACTTTTCAAACCGCTTGAAACTCTAGAGTTGCGTAGTGTGGCTGATAAAATTTTTGAAAAATTTGCAAAAAGGTTGCGAGAGGAAAAACAAATAGAAATCAAATTGTCATCGGAACTTCTCGATTATCTAGTTCTTCATGGAGCCGACAAAGAATTTGGAGCTCGATCTATAAACAGAATTATGCAGGAAAAAATAGAGGACTATGTAGCCAGGAAAATTCTTTCTAAAGAAGTAAGAGCCGGCCAAACTTTGGAACTCGGAGTGAGAGATGTGATGTAATCCTAAACCTAAGTATATAAAAGGGAAGAGCAGCCGGCGGTGAAGCGCGGCTGCTCGGGTTGAAACGTTTGACTTCTGGGGATGCGATGATCAGCATGCCTCCCAATATGGCGAGGAAAGCTCCGGGGATGAAGAAGCGATCCTTGGTAGACATGAGCCCGAGAGCCATACCCAAGATTCCGATCACAAAGATCGCCAAGCCTAGCAGTAACATACAGTTGGACCTCCTTTTTATAATAAGTATTTCTGGTATAGTTGTCAACATGTCAAATTTTTGGCAGGAAATGAAGGTCAAAAATAATGGAGAGCCGATACTTTGCCTTGCCCCTATGGCCGATGTTACTGATTCGGCTTTTCGTCATATTATTTCCAAATATTCTTCTATTTCCCATGTTACTTATACAGAATTTGTTTCGGCTGATGGACTTTGCCTCGCTCCTCTCGAAGGCAGAAAGAAACTTTTGAAAGATTTAGAATTTTCTGAAATAGAAAGGCCTATTGTAGCCCAATTCTTCACCAGCAAGCCAGAAAATATGGAGAGAGTGGCGAGGCTTGCGGCAGAGCTTGGCTTCGATGGGGTGGATATCAATATGGGTTGTCCCGATAAAAGTATCGAGAAGCAAGGCGCCGGCGCAGCGCTTATCAAGAATCCAAAACTTGCGAGGGAACTTATAAGAGCGGCAAAGATCGGTGTCCAAAATAAAATACCTGTGTCAGTCAAAACTAGGCTCGGTTACAACAAAGATGAATTAGATCCGCCAGCCGACGGATGGTTACCAGAGCTTTTAGCTGAAGAACCAGCGGCAATAATTCTCCACGCTCGCACTCGCAAAGAAATGTCTCTCGTCCCCGCCAGGTGGGAGCGTATCAAGAGGGCAGTAGAGATAAGGGATAATTTGAAATCAGAAACTTTAATATTGGGTAATGGTGATGTCGTAGACACTGACGACGCGAGGAGGAAGTGCAGAGAGACAGGTGCCGATGGAGCTATGCTCGGCAGGGCAGTGTTTGGCAACGCTTGTCTTTTTTCAAATCACAAACCAAATTTAGAAGAGAAACTCCAAATACTTAAAGAGCACATACAACTTTTTCATAAAAACCTAGGGCAAGTCAAAAGTTTTGCCATAATGAAGAAACATTTTAAAGCATACTTGGCAGGATACGAAGGCGTCTTTGATTTGAAAAATAAATTGATGGAAACAAATAATGCAGAAGAGGCTGTAAGTCTAATAAATGCCTTAAAATAAGGGTATTTTAATAAGTTGATAAGTTAATTTAATCCGCCAGCTGGCGGAGCTTGACATATTCTGTGTATTTGCTATACTGTACAGCAGGAGAACCAAACCATGAATCAGCATTCACCCCCGTTCAGTTTCTTAGTGCAGACCTTATTCAAATGCGGCGTGAGCGACGTGAACACCATGCGTTTCGGCGGCGGCGGCGAGACGGGCTGACGCGGCCGCCGGCGCGGGCGGGCATGAAGTACGGGGCATGTAGCCCGTAAGTCATGCCGGCTAAAGGCAGAAGTAAAGTACGGTGACAGGGCCCCCAGCAATGGGGGCCCTTTCTATTTGTCCAACTTTTTATATAATGAAAACTTATGCAAGTAGCACTCTATAGAAAATATCGGCCGGGGAATTTTCAGGAAGTAATAGGTCAGGAACACATTGTTTCTGTTTTAGAAAATGAAGCCAAGACTGGCAAAGTTTCTCACGCGTATCTTTTCTCTGGTTCTAGGGGGGTAGGTAAAACTAGTATCGCTAGGATTTTTTCTAAAACTCTCGGCGTTTCTCCTGATGATATCTATGAAATCGATGGCGCGTCAAACAGGCGCATCGAAGATGTGCGTGCCATCCGCGAAGCAGTGCATACTTTGCCTTATCACTCAAAATACAAAGTTTATATTATCGATGAAGTGCATATGTTGACGACGGAAGCATTCAACGCTCTGCTTAAAACTTTAGAAGAGCCGCCTCCACATGTCATTTTTATTTTAGCTACTACTGAAGCACACAAGTTGCCCGACACAGTAGTCTCACGGTGCGAACATTTTATTTTCCGTAAACCTTCGCACAAATCTGTCATGGAATCAGTGCAAAATGTAGCCAAGGAAGAAGGTTGCAGTTTGGGTAAGGCGTCGGCTTCCCTTATTGCTACTCTTGCCGAGGGCTCTTTCCGTGATGCCCTTTCCACTTTACAAAAAATTATTCATTCATCCTCGGATAACAAATTAAGTGAGGATGAAGTAGAGAAGGTTCTAGGCGCTCCGAAACATGGACTGGTCATGGGGGTGATCGACGGAGTAGCTAATACTGATACAGAAAAAGCTCTTTCGAGTGTACGACAGGCTAGTGAATCTAATGCTGATATGCAAATTTTTTTAAAAATGATTCTTCGCGATCTGCGTTTCGTATTGCTCCTTCGGTTTGCCAAGGACATGAAAGAAATGGTAGCGAGTGAAACGGGGGAAGAAGAGTTTGAAAAACTTTTTGAACTTTCTAAAACCGCCAAAGGCATCAATTCTAAAACGCTCATCAATTTTCTCGAAGCCGAATCGCGTCAAAAATATGCCAGTATCTTGGAATTACCGATTGAAATTGCCATTATGAAATCCTGCGAGGTTCAGGTATAGAGTATTCCTCCTTTTCTAAAAATACTTCTGCCTTTTTGGATTTTACGAATCTTTTTATCGTGTCATATATTACAGGAAGCTCGAGGTAGTCGATCAGTATCGCTACCCAGGCGAGCCATGCAGGTAAAACAGTTTTTGTCCCTTCCACAAAATTTTCGATTACAAACTCATCGGTGATCCAGAAAAGGTGGAGCCATTGGGAGTTCAGAAATATAAGATAGACCAGGCTCTTTGTTGTGAACTCTTTCCTTAAAGAGTCGATATAAATGAGGGAGACGGCGATGATGGCTGGTATCTCAGTGTAGTCGACGAGTATCAGTATAAATCGTGGCAGGTCGTGAAAGTGAATAAGAGGGAAGCCGAAAAGCTTCATCCAGATGACTTCGACCAGGAGCCAAAGTAGGTGAATAATTTGTACCAAAAAAAGCAGGGCGGCCATCCCTACATTTACTCTATAATTTTCCTCATACCACCTCCAAAATTTTTTCAAAACAACCATCTCTATCTCTCTTAAATTTTTAACTCTTGCATTATAACACATTTTTTAAAATTAATTGTGGATAATCGGCTTATTCGCCCGAATAAGGCATATATAATTAGGTGATGAATGAGAATGAGATAGAGAAAACATTGAAAGGTCTGGCAAATCATCGCAGACTTTTTATCATAAAGATTTTGAAGAAGAAACCCTTATCTGTGAGTGACATAGCCAAGGAAATAAAATTGTCGCTGCGAGCGACTTCGAGACACCTAAACACCCTTTATACTTGTGGCCTATTAGATCGAGATCAGAAAGGGCTAACAGTTTTCTATAAATGTAGACTCGAAAAATTGAAAGAAATTTCCGTTTCTCTTACATTATTATAGAGCCCAAATAAATTAATAACTCACAAATTTTGTTTACAGGCTTATTCGCCCGAATAAGGCGTATAAGGATGTGTTTTGCTGGACGCATGGGATTTTTAAGGGTATAAATAAGAAGTAATTTATTGCCAGATCGTCTAATGGTAGGACATCGCCCTTTGGAGGCGAGTATCTTGGTTCGAATCCAAGTCTGGCAGCACGAGTCAACGTAGTATCGGAGCGACCAGAGTGCTTTAAATTCCGATATTTGTTGATCGACCTATTCCGTCATCGCATACCTGCTGAGAGCAGTATTCAGAACACAAGTCGCCTCTATAGGCGATTTTGTGTTATTACCACGTAAAGGTATTGACTCTTTGGTAAATAGAGAATACTATTACGCATATAAGCATACATTTATGAAAATAGAAGAAAAAAGTGAAAGATTCAAACGTTTAGCGGCAACCCGAACAAACGAGATTATCAACAAACTCAGAATACTGAGTAACTGTGCAAATCGAAGTGCATATGATTATTCTGAAGAAGATATAAATAAGATTTTTACAGCGATAGAAAAGGCTACCAGGGTAGCTCGTTCAAAGTTTTATTTTCCAGATCATAAAAATGGTTTTAAGTTGTAAAAGCTGAATACTAACCTAGATGTTTAATCTATTCAAAAATAAAAGTGGTAAACCAGATTGGAGTTTCCAACTTCGAGCAATATCGTCAGTGGTTGGGGATTTTCAAAAAGATATTAGAGGAAGATTTCTTTTAGTATTGCCTACTGGTGGTGGCAAAACTATTACAGCGATTAGATCACTAAGTGAAATGTTTAATAAGGGTCATATAGCAAAAGATGAGAAGGTACTATGGGTAGTACATACATTAGCGCTATATCATCATGCAAAGGAGAATTTTGAAAATGAAAAAAATTATTCAAAATTTTCATTAAATCAGCTTCTTAAGTCTCAAGTAGATGTGAAAATGAAGGCGGATGCAGTAAAAGCGTTAAGTACAGAAACAAAATATAAGATAATAGTTATAGATGAAGCTCATCATGCCGCAGCAGACACATATAGTGAGCTGTTTGAATATCCACTTGGAATTCTTGGGTTGACGGCTACTCCTCGACGAATGGATCATAGGGGTCTCCCGTTCCAAAAGGTGTCTTACTCTATTACATTTCGGGAACTTGTACATCGTCGTGTGGTCTTACTCCCGAAATTTTTACCAGAGGTTCGAACAGAGATCAATGTTGACGCAACATCTCTTCAGGACGAAACTCAACTGGAGAAGTTCAACAACGAAGAAAGAAACAAACTCATTTCTCACTACATCTTTCAAGAAGCCGAAAAATATAATCTGAAAAAGATTATCGTTTTTGCTGGTACGAACTTACATGTTAAAAACCTTTTTGAAACAATTGAAAATAATAACATTCGTTCTAAATATAAATTTGATCATGTTGGGTACATCTACGGTGGAAATAATAACGACAAAAACATTGCAAATGATAAATATCTGAAGTGGCATCACTCTCAGTCATCTTCAGTTTTGGTAAACTGTAAGATATTGAACGAGGGATATGATGATCCAAATATTGATACCGTAGTGATGGCAACACCAACTAACTCAATTCTTTACTACATGCAGTGTATTGGTCGTGTTGTAAGAACCCCAGAAGATCACGTGAATGCTAATGCATACGTGATCGAGATAGTTGATCGCTTACCCAATGTTTCGTACCGGATTGATAACCGTTGGCTATTTGCTGAAATTTCAGATTATCTTGAACCTAGGATTGAAGACTTCAAGACGATCTGGCCTCTTCTTCCGATTAGTATTTTTTGGAAACTCTTTAAAATTAAGGCAAAGATTTCTGATTTAACATTCCGCGATGTCACCTCTATCTTCTTAGGAAAAAGGGTTAATCTAATCCTCTTTAATGATGTGCCTAATGGCATCATTGGACAATGGCGAATACTGAGCTTCCCAGAGAATGCTATTCAAAAGATAGAGATGTTTAATGATCTTTCGGAGAATATAGAAGAATACTATAATCTAAATCACGATTATTTGCTTGAAAGAAATTATCCAGATTTAGTAAAGCTACGACCTATGAATAATCGCGTTTATCGTTCTAGCTTAATTGCAGCCATGCGCCGAGCATCTAATATAAAAGATAAGCGCGGGAAAGTTGATTCGTTAGTATATTTATCAATTCAATAAAACATTAAAATATGACCAATATCAATTTACTAAATGAAACCCCTGTTAAAATTGAGGATCTTCTTCTTGATCCAAACAACCCTCGTTTTTCCAAGCATCATAATGAAATTACACACGTTGCTAGGGTAACAGACGAAGATGTTCAAGCTACCGCTTATGCTCAGATGAACGATTCAGCGAATCATTTTCAGATTGATGAGTTAGTAGAAGCTATTATGGCTGATGGTTTTATACAAGTAGACAAAATTTTCGTTGAAAAAATTAATACCAAGTATTTGATTATTGAAGGGAACCGTCGAGTGACAGCAGTCAAAAAGATTCTTAAAAATCATGAAAGTAAGGTAAAGGGATTTGAATTATTAGGTGAAGCTGGTAAAGCACTCAAAGTACAATTAGCAAAGATACCTTGTATTGTCATCGATACTACACAACCAGGAGCAAAGGATATGATGCGTAAAATTTTAGGCCTTCGTCATCATGGCTCGATCCTTCCTTGGAAACCACTTCCCGCTGCATTTAATCTATATCAACAGTATATGGATGAGTATTGTTCGGGAGATGCTAATAAAGCGAGAAACCCGGAGAATTTTTTATATAGCCCAATAGTTGCAAAGAAGGTTTCTGCTATGTTTTCGGTTAGATGGACTGACGTACGAGAGAAGATTAAACTCTACAGGGTCTATCTACAACTACTGGAAGCGTCACGTAACCATCCACAAGTTGTAAGCCCGGACTCTTTCTCGATGATTGAGGAAACACTTGGACGTACGGCTTTAAAGAATTACTTTGGTTATGATGAAAATAAATCAATTTTCTCAGATGAAGGGGTTGAGAAAATTCTTGACATGTATTTCGGCCTCAGGGGCAAAAATCCAGTAATTACTGAAGCTTCTGCTGGAAGTTCCAATGTCCGCGATTTCGCGTTTGTTGTAGCCGAAGGAACGAGTGAAGATGTAGATAGAATCTTTAAAGATAGAGAAAAAGCAGGTGCAGTGAAAGCTGAGGTTGAAACAAAGAGATCTCATCGTTCTCTGCAAAATACTTTGGAATTGGTTCTTAATGAATTAAACAAAATTAATCTTGGAGAAATTGGCTCCGACGGATTCGCACCAAATGAGATGGAACATATAGCCAATATTGATAAAAAAATGACTCAACTAAAACGAGCTGCCGGAATTGACAAATCCAAAAAGTCATAGATTCCTAGTTGCTAAAACTTCTTTGACTTTCTTTCTGTCGCCAGTGCAACTAATTATTCTTGGAGCATCGAGTATTTGTATCTCAAAACCTAAAGAAGTATACAATTCCAGTATTCTTTTTGTTGCATGATTAGAGAGAATAACCGGGCCGGGATGCTTTGATAACCATTTTGCCAATCGTACTTGATCCTCCCATGAAAATCCTTCCATAGAGTACTGAGAAAAAGATACATCATATGGTGGATCAGCATAAACAAAATCATCTTTTGTTAATTTCATTTTGTTAAAATCAGTATGAGTAAATTTCCACCTCCTAAAACTTTTTTTGTATTCCTTGAAGTCACGGAGATAATTTATCGTTGTGTGTCTCCCAAATGGGATATTGTAAAAACCCCTGCTGTTAAAACGACACAAACCATTAAACCCACTTCTGTTTAGGTAATAGAATAACTCTGCTGTTTTTTTACCTTTTATATTTTTATCTTTGAGTAAGGCATTAAATTGATCGCGGCGTCGATAATAGAATTTTTCCTCGTTGCTAAGTTCAATATCAATTCTTAACCCCTTTTTTATCTCAGTATACAGGTTTATTAAGTGTGGGTTGATGTCGTTTAGCCATGCTTTTTCTGGCAACAGTCCCAATGTGGCCGCTAGACCGCCACAAAATGGCTCCACAAAACGCTTGTTCTTATGTTTTTCCCATAGAGGTTTTAAATGAGGTACCAACCATCTTTTTCCTCCAGCCCATTTTAGTGGGGGTGTTGGAGGTTTAGGTGGAACTTTACTTATCTGATTTATTTTCATAAAAATGGTTAAGGCATCCTGGTTTATTCCACCAAAGAGTTTAGGGGCACATCAAGAGCCTTGGCAAGTTTCTTAAGCGTGCTTATCCGTGGATCAGATGTTGCACCTGTTTCGATCTTTGCAATAGTATGATACGCCAGAGCAGTTTCCTTGCACAAATCACTCTGAGACAAGCCTTTTTCTCGTTTTAGTCTTTTTAGATTTATTGCGATTATTGAAATTCTTCGTTTGTTTTTCATATTGATAAAACTTTACTCTTATTATTTTATCATCTAAGTGATCTGGGAGCAAATCTCATTGGTGGATGCATTAGGTGGGTCTAGTTTGATCTTTTTGTTATTCATCAATATCTTACTTTTGACACTAAGCAGAAATGTCCTCTTTTCCTCAATGGTCCCCTGTGTGAGTACATAAGTGGCATACTGTTTGGGATCAAATTCAACTTTGCTCATCTCTGGCTTTACTCCATAAAACTGATGTTGGAATTTCTTAGCTCTATCACGTTCCTCGTTAAATTTCTTCATAATGAAGTTTTGGTCAAGTTCTAGATTACTCATCAATTCAATCAGCTGTCTAATTATTTCCTCCTCACGAATATATCCACATTTGCAATCACGATTTCTTGATCGTGAGCATCCGTAATATATGTATTTAGCAACTCCACCTTTGGCTAGTTTCTTAATTTTCTCATCAGCCACTATTCCTGAACCACAGAGTCCGCAAGTCATAAGTCGACTAAAGGCAAATTGCTTATCGGTATTTTTAATTTCCGACCTAATCAAATTTTCTCTAGCTTTCTGATATAACTCTTTGGTAATTATTGGTTCATGTTTTCCTGTATACCAGTTACCACTTCCTGTAGGATACTCAAATTGTCCATAGAAGAATGGTGTTTGGAGTAGTCTATAGATGTTGCTTAGAGTAAGTGGTTTGTTGCTCGTAGCACTTCTGAAATTTAAATCAAATTTAAGCCAATTATATATTTTCCTACCGCTCCAATTTTCATAGGCTACTTTCTCATACATCTTTCTGATTATAGGTGCCCGATCTGTATCTACCATCACGTATCCTTTTCTATCAATTCGCTTTTCATTTAAATAACCCGTCGGTGCTGGAGCTGGCCACAATCCCATCTCACATCTCATTCTAAGTCCACGTTTTACATTTACACTTTTATTGTCGTTATCGAGCTTCGCTTGGCTACATAAAATCATCAGCAAGAATTTCTCACTTGGATTGTTTGTGAACCTCTGTCCATAAGTTCTTATTTCAACTAGAAGTTTTTGATCCATTAAATCTACAAGTGATCCGAGGTCTCCAGCGTTACGACTTAATCTGTCTGGATGCCAGACAACAACTCCATTAAATCTTCCGCTTCTCACATCTTTCAAAATTTCATTAAAGACAGGGCGTTGTCCTGAATCCTTAGCCGAATGGGATTCTCGCCGAATATCGATAATATCCAGCCCGTCTCGTTCTGCCATTTGTAGCATTTCTTTGATCTGGGAATCTATCGATAAGGCCTGCTTTTCATCCGATTCGGTCGATTTACGTGCATAAAGCACATAGCTCATTTTTACGACCTCAGGTACCGCTGGTGCCCCAAATCGTCCCACTGGGTGTACTTGTGTTTCCATGACACAAGTAAGCCGCTGGGGTCCAAATAAGTCTAGGCCCGAGGAGTGAGTAAGAAGGAGGTAACTAAAGCTACAATTTTAGCCATTTTTTGCTAAAATGGTCTTACTATGAAGATTACCAAATTAGGGCATTGTTGCCTTCTCATAGAAACCAAAGGCAAAAGGATTCTAACAGATCCGGGCAGTTATACTGTGGACGCACATTCTAAATTAGAGAACATCGATTATATCCTCTTTACCCACGAGCATCAGGATCATTATCATTTAGAATCCTTGAAAATTCTTCTTAAGAAGAATCCTAAAGCGGTTGTTTACACCAGCAGTTCAGTAAGTGAGCTTCTAGAAAAGGAAGGTATCGCACATACAAAAGTTGCTCATAAGGAAACCATATCTCTTGGAGATATTGCCATAGTCGGTACTGGGGAGAAGCACGCTCAAATGCATAGTTCCATACCACTTTCAGAAAATATGGGATTCTTTATTGACGGAAGGCTATGGTATCCTGGTGATGCTTTTACTGATCCAGAAAGACCTGTAGAAATACTTGCCTTACCAGTGTCCGGTCCATGGATGAAAATTAGTGAGGCTGTTGATTATGCTCTGAAGTTAAAACCCAAAGTAGCTTTCCCTGTTCATGATGGAACTCGTTTTGGTTCAGCACATGCGCTCCCAGGAAAAATTCTTCCACAAAATGGCATTGAGTTTGTTGCAATGATTGAAGGAGATAGTAATGAATTTTAAAAACATGGATTTAAGATCAACTTACAACAAAATTGCCGAGGATTGGTTTAAAGACCATCATCAGGATACATGGTGGCAAGAAGGAACAGAGAAATTCCTTGAAGCTCTTCCCACAGGTTCGACCATCTTAGATGTTGGCTGTGGTGCAGGAGTTAAATCTCGATATTTAGCTAAAAAAGGGTTCAAAGTTACAGGTATTGATTTCTCGGAAAAGATGATTGAGATTGCCAAGCGAGAATCACCAGAAATTTCTTTTGATGTTGTCGATGTGTATGAGATAGATAAATACCCAAAGACCTTTGATGGTGTATTTGCGCAAGCAGTTTTACTCCATATTCCAAAAGATAAAATCCGTGAAGTACTCTCTAAGTTGAAAAACAAGATAAATTCAAATGGTCTACTTTATATTGCCGTTAAAGGAATGCGAGACGATGGTGTAGAGGAAGCTATTAAGAAAGAAGATGACTATGGATACGAATATGAAAGATTTTTTAGTTTTTTCAATCTTTCGGAATTAGAAAACTACTTAAAGGAACTTGATATGGAAGTGGTTTGGAAAACCAATACCACTTCGGGCCGAGCTGACTGGCTACAGATTGTTGGGCGAAAGAGTAAATAATATGGCAACTTCAAATTTAAAAATTGTAGTATTTGTACCAGAAACACATACTGATATTGTGCGTGAAGCCATGGGTAAGGCTGGTGCTGGTAAAATTGGTAACTATAGTTTTTGCTCGTTCTCTTCAAAAGGAATCGGTAGATTCAGACCTGAACAGGGCGCCGCTCCTCATATAGGCGAAGTTGGAAAATTTGAAGAAGTAGTAGAAGAAAGAATTGAGACCGTTTGCCAGAGAGAAAAACTCAAAGAAGTAATTAGAGCCATCAAGAAAGTCCACCCTTATGATGAGGTGGCTTTAGATGTTTATCCATTAGAAAATATATGAAAAACTATTCTTTAATTGCTGTTGATTTACAAAAAGGTTTTACATCAGAAGGTGGAAAACATTACAAAGAAAGGCCTTGTATAGATTTTATCGAGGAAAACATTCTCCCTTTCCTCAGAGAAAAGAACATTAAAATAAACGAAATAATTTCTGATTATAGACAACCCCGTCCGGGAGACAGAGGTGATGGAAGCTGTCTTCCAGGACAATGGAATTATGAATCAATTGTCCCAAAAGAGATTGTAAAATCTCAGTGGATCAAATGTATGAACTCTCCAATATGGACGAGAGAGAACATAGGAAATCCAGACAAACTTCCAGGACTACCATATCAAGATACAAAAGCTTTTGGTGAGTGGCTTGAAAAAAATGTTGGTAAACCAGAAGAGGTTACACCTGTTCTTTTTGGTATAACCATTGATTGTTGTGTTCTGAGCACACTTCAAGAACTAAATTGGAGGGGTTATTATCCGAAAGTTATTTATGAAGGAACAGATCATTATAATGGTACAAAAGAATCGAAAGACGCGGTAATCGAGAACACTTTAACCAACTGGGCTGAGGTCATTCATTGGGATGAATTGAAAAATGAGCTATGAAAAAAATATTCTTAAAAAATGACAAGTATAAAAAAACACGAGGTGGGTATTCTAGACTTTTAAGCATATCTTGTCAGGAATGTGGTTCTCATGTTTGTTTGTATCAAAAAGATGGACCGGGCAACCTACGCAGAATGTATACAGACAGAATTTTTGACTCAAAAACTTCGATATCAAAAAAGGATTTATCTTGCCCAAAAAGACACTTACTCGGAGTTAAGATAATCTACAAAAAAGAAAATAGGCCAGCCTTCAGGTTATTTGTGGACTCTGTAACTAAGAAAATTATTAAATCTTAAGTTGTTATGACAGAAAAAGATATTCTTAATCTCATAGAACAAGATAAGTGGATGATGGAGATCATCTCTCGAGCCTCTGCCCTTAATCTTCCAGACTGGATCATAGGTGCTGGGTTTGTTAGAAATAAAGTTTGGGATTATTTGTCTGGAAACAAAAAAGAAGCGGTTGATACGAATGATATTGATTTAGTTTATTTTGATCCAAATGGGAATGACCAAGAAACTGATGAGAAATTATCAGAAGAATTAAAGAAACAAACTGGAATAAATTGGGAAATTGTAAATGAATTTTATGCTCACAAATGGAACAATTTGCCACCATACAAATCTACAGAAGACGCTATTTCTCAATGGCCAGAAACAGTAACTGCTGTTGGGGTGACTTTAGGTAAAGACAACAAACTCAAACTTATCGCTCCCTATGGAATAGAAGATCTCGTACATTTTATTGTTCGCCCAAGTCCTGACTTTAGAGAAAGATTAGGGGTGGTAGAACAAAGAGTGAAAGATAAGAAATGGTTAGAGAAATGGCCACAGATTAAAATTATTTCTGAATACAATGCTTAAAAACTAAAATATGAAAAGAGTAATTGTTGTACATCAATGGATGGCAGGAGTTGATGGAGATTGGAGACCGTGGCTCAAAACTGAGTTGGAAAAACGTGGCTATGAAGTTTCTGTTCCTGAAATGCCAGATATTGATACTCCGGTTATTGAAAAGTGGGTCAACAAACTCTCGGAGGTTGTCGGTAAACCAGATTCGGATACATATTTTGTTGGTCATAGTATAGGATGTCAGACAATTCTCCGGTACTTAGAAACAATTAATACTCCAGTTGGAGGTGCGGTATTTGTTGCTGGTTGGTTCAATCTCCAAAATTTAGAATCTCCAGAAATAGAAGAGATTGCCAGACCGTGGATTGAAACATCAATCAATTTGGTGAAAGTAAAATCAGTTCTTCCTAAATCGACACTTATTATTTCTGATAACGATCCGTTTGGATGCCTTGAAGAAAATAAAGCAAAGTTTGCTCAGATTATGACAAAAGAAATAGTAATGCCCAATGCTGGACACCTCTCAGCCGAGGACGGCTTTATAGAATTACCTATTATCATTGATGAACTTGAAAGTTTGTGATATCGATAAATTTGACCTATTCTGCTAAAATCCTGTCATGTACAGATATTTCCATAACCCACCGTTTGTTAAATATCACATCATAGAGCACTCATCTTCCGGAAGTGCCTTTTGGGGAGCTTTTTGGGGAGCTTTTCTAGCTTTTATTTTCGGACTCATTGCATACAGGATTACTAAAAGATGGGATCGGTTTTTGCAACATAAAAATTCCCTGGTTAAGCTTGATAACCTGCTTAATCGTCACTTAGACGAAATAGCGGCGATCAAATTCCAAGCCGGAGACATCAAGAAACTTCTGAGAGACGGAAAACTAACACATGCCCGTTTCCAGCCATTCAAATTACCCGAAAATTTGGAGATGGATTTTGGTAGTCTCGAGATAGCTAATCGTTATCTGGCATATTCGAGTTCCATAAGCCGGACTAATGGAGACATGGCATCCGTCAATCATGCCCTAAACCGCTTTGAGGACGTACTCATAAATGGTCAGGTTCTTAAAAAAGAAAACCTCGACTTTATGGCTGATATGCTTGAAAAGCTTGAAAAATTCCTTGATAGTCTTACTAACCGCGCAAAAGAAACTCTTGTAATGGCTCGCCTCCATATTAATAAATTGAAAAGTAAGAATTCCTTCTTCTTTGGAGTACTCAATAGTAATTGGGAATTGTCATTTACGCCGGAGGAGATAAGGGTAGAGGCTGAAAAATTGGAGGGAGAAATTGAAATGATCAGCAAAAAGAGCAAGGAGGAAATTGATAGCGCCCTATCCGGATAAAATGTCGTAAATGTCTTGGGAGATTAAGGTATGTCGAAGTTGCTAACTCGAATTTGGAATGTCCTAAATAATCAAGGCCTATTTTCGTCAATAGGCAAACCCGGAAAAAGGACGGATCGCAGAAAAAACCTCAAATTTTATTCTATATTTGAAAACATTGAGTTTTTAAGAGGTGGCGTTATAAATTATTTATAATTTCTCAATTTACTATCCACAGGCAAGTACGTTTTTGACCTGTCTGCTCCATATAATCTAGGGTATATGGAAGACCCAACCGTAAATAACCCAGAAAATAGCCCTTATGATTTCCCTGAGGAATCAATACCGGATAGGTACAAGAGAGCTATGGCTTTAGATAAGCAACAGGTCAGGACATTAGATAAGAAGCATCTATTCCTAGTCGCCTACGAAAGGAATATGGGCAATATCACCCAATCTTGCCAATCAGCCGGTATAAGGAGCTCTAAAACCTTCTATAACTGGTGTGATAATGACCCAGAGTTCAAGAAGGCTATAAATTCAGCTCATGAGGTCAGGCGGGATCTTGTGGAGGATATTGTGATGATAAAGATAATGAAAAACGATGGGAAGACTATTAGGTGGTGGCTGTCAAAACACCACCCAAAGTACAAGAAGAGGAGAGGTCCAACACTTTATGGTCCGGGAGCACCAGTTGACCCATTCAAAAAATATAGACAACCTACCAATTATGGTTAGGAGGCACTGTGTAATTACTGCCACTTTTTCCGCTGTAAAATGGGTGATTTGTGTAATTTGAGACCGACCAGAGAGCGTCTTTTTGACGCTTTTCTGTTGCCTGAAATACCCTTATACTGTCTTACATCACATACTCCGAGACCGGGGTACACAGCCAAAAAATAGAATCGCCGTTTTCGCCAAAATGCGGAGCGTCGCAAAGCGACGCGACGGGGGTTTCCGAGAGAATAGCCCAAGGGTTTTTGAAATCCAAAAGAAGCGAGCGGGACGCGAGGCGGGGGTTCGAGCCAATCTTTTTAAGAAAATCTCTTTTAGCTTCGAGATTTTCTTCGGAAGCGATAATTATGGCTTGGTTACTGTCTAAAATGAATTGTTTAGAAAGTTCGAGCCAGCGATTGCCTTTTCGTTCAAAATCTTTCAATTTCTCTGAAAAATCAATCTTTTGGTTGAGGAGCTTTTGCTTCTTCACGATATACTCCTCGCTCGTAATGGTGCTATACAAATGAGCGTCAAGAAGCCTGTCTAGCGTCTCCTCAACACTTTTGATTTGATTTTTCAGATTTTGAACGAAAAGGGCGTCAGAGTGGAAACTGCTCGCTTGTTCCTTTTCGAGTTCAGCGAGCATGAATTCTTTCCACTCGGACGGCAAAGAAACTTTTTTGATAATATCATTCGCTTGTTCGGCTAGGAATTCTTCGCGGATATATTTTTGTGTGCAAATACCTTTCTTTTTGGTACAGCGATAATAGGTATGACCTTTTTTCACTTCGCTTGTAATACCACAACCGCATTCTGCACACTTCATTAGTCCGCGAAAAACATGCTTGTTAATTCCTCGCTTCATCGGGTGAGCATTCCTCGCCGATACTTCAGCGCACTTATCAAAAAGTTTCTTTGAAATCGCTGGCTCGTGCTTTCCTTGGTAAAGTTCTTTGTTGAAAAGGAACATTCCATAGTAAAAAGGATTTTTCAATATCATCTGCGTGTTTGAAATAGTAAGAACTTTACCATTTTTAGACACCAAGCCCTTTTGGGCGAGCAAATTCCTTGTATCTTTCAGAGAATAATTTCCAGTAGCGTAGACTTCGAACATTTTCCTGACGAGGCGAAATCTTTCAACATCGGGAATAATTTTCTTGTTCAATTTATCATTCACATATCCGGTCGGAGCTTGACCACTTTGTTCGCCTCGTCTTACTTTCTGTCGAAGTCCACGCTTCACATTCTCTGAAAGATTATCTATATAGTATTTGCTCTGCCCAAAAGCAATATTTAACATAAACTTACCTTGTGGCGTAGCATCAAACCAAAACGTCGGGAATTTTAGCTCTTTAATATGACCAAGGTCGCACAGATAGATTATCTTTCCACCATCAATACTATTTCTCGCCAATCTATCTGGGTGCCAAGCTAAAATTCCTGACGCTTTGCCTTTTTCTATGAGCGAGAGCATATTGTTGAAAATAGGTCTGCCCGGCTCTTTGGCGGTTTGTGATTCAACAAAAGTTTCAACAATCTCCAACTGCTCTCGCGTGGCAAATTCTTTCAACTCATCAATCTGCGATTCGATACTCAAAATCTGACGATCAGGTTCGTCGGTAGATTTCCTCGCGTATAGAAAGAATTTGTTCATAGAAAAAGATTTACGTTAAATATTGATAATTATTCGCTTCCAGATTGGCTCGCAAAACGAAGTTTTGAATGATGTACTCATCATAAACCCCCGCCTCGCGTCCCGCTCGCTTCTTTTGGATTTCAAAAACCCTTGGCGAATTCTGGCGGAAACCACCGTCGCGTCGCTTTGCGACGCTCCGCATTTTGGCAAAAAAACGAATTCTGAAACTTGGCTGCCGGACTTGGATTCGGACCAAGATACTCGCCTCCAGAGGGCGATGTCCTACCATTAGACGATCCGGCAAAGTTTGGCTCTTTCCGTCGCGGCGCGGAGAAAGGCGAGGAACAGCGGATGGGGCGCGAGCGGCCGCGACTTGAATTCCGGATGAAATTGCGTTCCGAGAAAGAAAGGGTGCGCGGCCGGCGACATTTCCATAATTTCCATCAACCGGCCGTCGGGTGACCGGCCGGAAAAAATCATACCGTTTTCCTCAAGCTTGGCAAGATAGGCCGGATTGACTTCATAACGATGGCGATGGCGTTCGCTGATTTGCGCCGCGCCGTAAGCGGCGCGAGCGATCGTGCCGTTTAATAATTTCGCCGGATAAGCGCCGAGCCGCATTGTCGCGCCGTAATTATTATTTTTCAAGTTCTTTTTCTGTTCCGGCATTAAATCAATGACCGGATATTTTGTTTCCGGATTGATTTCCGTCGTGTGCGCTTCCGTCAAGCCCAACACTTGTCGCGCGTATTCAATCACGGCGAGTTGCATCCCGTAACAGAGGCCGAGAAAAGGTACGCCCGTTTCGCGCGCAAACTTAATTACTTTAATTTTACCTTCAATGCCGCGCGTGCCGAAACCGCCGGGCACCAATAGGCCGTGATAAGCCGAGAGAGTCTTTATTTGATCCTCATTTTCTTCGTAGTTCAGAGCGTTCAGCCACTCAATGACAAGCGGTCGGCCCAGGGCCGCGGCGGCGTGTTTCAACGATTCAATGACGGAAAGATAAACATCCGACAAAACAAAATCGCCGGTGCGGAAATATTTGCCGACCAGCCCGATTCGCAATGGCTCCTTATCTTTAACGGCGTGCATTCTGGCCACCAATGCGCGCCAGTCTTTCAGATCATGCCGTCGCGGCCGCAACTTAAGCAGACGAAGCAAAGTATCGCTCAACCCGTCTTTTTCAAAATTAAGCGGAATTTCGTAAATATTTTCCACATCCGGCGCGGAAATAATATTGGCTGGCGGCACATTGCTGGCGAAGGCTAATTTTTCTTTGCGTTTAAGATCCAGCGGCCGTTCGCTCCGCGCGATAATCACCTCCGGATGAACGCCGTAAGAGTTAAGGGTGCGCACGGCGTACTGCGTCGGTTTGGTTTTCATCTCCCCGACTTTATTCGGAATCGGCAGATAGCTGACGAGCACAAATATCACATCATTAGGAGAACGAAGTTTGAGGATTCGCGCCGCTTCAATAAAAATCGTGTTCTGATATTCGCCGGCGGTGCCGCCGATTTCGATGACCGAAATATCGGCCTGCGAACGGTCGGTGGAACGTTTGATTCGCCGCAGGATTTCCTCCGAAATGTACGGCACAGGATCGACGCATTTGCCGTCGTAACCGAGCGCCCGTTCCTTATCAATCACATATTTATAGACCATCCCGCTGGTCATATAATTTTCCGGCGGAACGCTGGCGCCGAGAAACCGTTCGTAATTACCCATATCCTGATCGCACTCCAATCCCGAATCCAGCACAAACACTTCGCCGTGCTCGATCGGATTCATCGTGCCGGCGTCCACATTGAGATAAGGATCAATCTTCATTAAGTTCAACTTGAAGCCGCGGGCCGAGAGAATTTTGCCGATAGAAGAAACGGTCACGCCTTTGCCGACGCCCGACATCACGCCGCCGATGACGAAAATGTATTTGTGTTTTTTAGTCACGGCCGCTTAAACTTTCAGATATTTGCGCGCCGCCCAGAAACTGGCGATCACGCTCAAAACCAAACCGGCGCCGAATAACAGGAAAAATAGAGTGGAAAAATGATTGAGATAATAACCAACCAGATCAAGCCGTTCCGGAAAAACGGCGGTCACTTCCCGGACCCAAATGACCGCCGGATAAAGCAGTAGCACGGCAAGCAAAGAAGATAAAATTCCGGCGATCACGCCTTCGACAATGAACGGTCCGTGAATGTAACGATTATTGGCGCCGACCAAGCGCATGACCGCGATTTCTTCGCGCGAAATATGGATCGCCAGCGAAACGGTGCTGAAGACCGTAAAAATGGAAATGATAATCAAAGCCAGCGCCACCGCCGAACCGAGGCGGCGGCTGGCGGCGATAAAAGAAATAAACCGGTCAATGTCCACTTTCCGATAATTAATATCGTAAATTAATTTACGGCCGGCGGCATCCAGAGAGCTATCCACCGTCAACGAATTAACGATACTTTCATAATGACTCGGATCCACCGCCTTGATGTTCAAGCGCGCGCCGAGCGGGTTAGACACCTCGGCCAACGATTGCATAATTAAATTATTATCCTGATTGCGTTGCTTGAAGTCGGCTAACTCTTCCTCGCGCGAACTGTAGGACACTTCTTTAATTGTCGCCAGCAACTCCAATTGGTGTTTGACCGCGAGCACTTCCACTTCCGTGGCATACGGTTGAAACGAAACGCTGATGTCCACTTTGTCCTTGAGCGTTTCCAACGAGGCGGATAAAAAGGCCTGACCCAAATAAAGACCGCCGCTAACAAACAAGGTCGCCGTCAGCACCACCACCGAAGCGAAAGAAACCACGCCGCTGCGCCAGAAATTGATGAACCCCGATTTGACGATTCGTTTGAAGTTTAGGAACATATCGAATCTTAAACTCTAATTGAGATTATAAAACATACCGACCATTCTTGTCATCCCGCGTCAGGCGGCCGTTCTCCAAAGTAATCACCCGCCGGCCGACGGCTTCCACCACGGCTTTATTGTGCGTGGTCAAAATGACGGTCGTGCCGAGGTCGTTGATTTTGCGAAAAATTTGGACGATTTCAAAAGTGTTAACCGGATCCAGATTGCCGGTCGGTTCGTCGGCAATTAAAATATCCGGCTGATTGACGATGGCGCGGGCGATGGCGACGCGCTGTTTTTCGCCGCCGGATAATTGGTTGGGAAAATTCCAGAATTTATCCGCCAAGCCGACCAGTTCCAAGACATACGGCACATCTGAAGCGATGTCGTCGTCAGCGCGGCCAGCGGCTTCCATCGTGAAGGCGATATTTTCAAACACGGTTTTGTTCGGCAACAACCGGTAATCCTGAAACACCGAGCCGATTTTCCGACGCAGATAGTGGAGATGCTGGTGGCCGAGCCGGTGTAGATCGGTGGAATCAAGATAAACGGCGCCGGAAGTCGGCTGTTCTTCCACCAAAACCATCTTGAGCAAGGTGGTTTTGCCAGCGCCAGAATGACCGACGACGGTTAAAAACTCGCCGCGGTCAACTGAAAAAGTCACTTGGTCAAGCGCTAGCGAGCGGTCCGGATAAATTTTGGTCACGCGATCAAAAAAAATCATTATAAATTTTTTTCCGCTTCAATAAATTCATCCAATTGACCGGCTAGAATTTTATCAATCTGGCTCGTTTCCACGCCGGTCCGGTGGTCTTTCACTAATTTGTACGGATGGAGCACATAGGAACGGATCTGGCTGCCCCATTCAATTTCCGTTGTCTTGCTGATAGACATTCCTTCGGCTTTCTTCTGTCTCTCGTCCGCTTGCCGTTTATACAATTTGCCTTTAAGAATCTCCAGCGCCCGGTCTTTATTCCGTTCCTGCGCGCGTTCAGCGTCGGAGTGAGCCGTCAGACCGGTCGGCAAATGAACGATCCGCACCGCCGTTTCGCGTTTGTTCACATTCTGCCCGCCCGGGCCGCTGGCGCGAGAAAATTCAATTTTCAAGTCGGCCGGATTAATGACGATCGTCTGATTCTTCTCAAACCGCGGAATCACTTCCACTAACGAAAACGAGGTGTGCCGCAATTTCTTGGCGGAAAACGGCGACATTCGCACGAGCCGATGCACGCCCGACTCGTTTTTCAGTATACCATAAACGCCTTGACCCGAATCAATTGATCGATTGGCGCGCCGCAATTCAAAAGTGATATTGCGATAACCGCCGTGATCGTTCGGATTTTCGTGCACCAAGTAAACAGTAAAATTATGGAGCGCGGCAAATTTAGCATACATTTCGTAAAGCCGCCGCGAAAAATCTTCAGCATCGTCACCGCCGGCGCCGGAGAAAATCGTGATCACGGCGTCCAGATCGTCGTATTCGCCGCCGCCGAAGGCTTCCTGTTTCAGACGCTGATGTTCCTCAATCGTCGCTTGGGCGGCGGCTTTGTTTTGCCAGAAATTCGGTTCGGCCATCCGACTTTCCAGGGCCGCAATCTTTTTTTTTAAATCTTCTTCAGCAGCCATCTATCCCTTATCTTCCGGCAAATCGCGCGTGGCGCGAAAGAACGCGATGATCGGCTGACCGGCCGAATTTAACCATTTTTCATCCGCGACCAGTGTAAAAACACGGTCGCCATTATCATGATATAAACCGGCAAAATAATTTTGCCCTTCAAACGTCGGGGTTAAAAGATCAATCGTGCCGGTAATCTGCGTCGCCTCAAAATAACCGGAACCGATAACGGCGTTAGCATCATCGGTAATGACCACCCACCCGCCGGTTGGCGTTTTAACTGAAGAAACGAACACTATGGACCCGGGAAATTGATCGCGAACCGCTAATTCGGCATCGGCCGCGGCGGCGGTTGAAGCATTAGCGTCACCGCGCGCGCCGACGGCGGCGAGCGAATCAATCTCCTGATTGAACGACCGGAAGGCCGAGACCAGTACGATTATCGCCACAATCAAAGCCCCGACAAAAATTTGCCAATAGCGCTTGTTATTGTTTGTTTCCATATGGACTAACTTACCACTTTTTATATCAAAAAGCCAGCGGTCGGGATTGAACCGACGACCCCCGCTTTACGAAAGCGGTGCTCTACCAACTGAGCTACGCTGGCGACTAATCTAATATCCTAACATACCGCCGGCGCTACTTTTTTACCAGTCCGGCCAGATATTTCCGGAAAGCCGTTTTCAGCTCGGGATGCCGGAGCGCTAGATCAACCGTTGCTTTTAATAAACCGATTTTACTGCCACAATCATACCAAGTCCCTTGAACCTCATAACCATAAAATTCGCCACCGTTTTTGATAAAGACGTCAATCGCCGGCGTCAGAAAAATTTCACCGTTGGCCGCCGGTTTAATTTTTTCCAAGCAATCAAAAATCGGCGGCGTGAGAATATATTTAACGACGATCGCCAAATTTGACGGCGCCCGGCCCGATGCCGGTTTTTCCACCATCCCGGTAATTTTCCAGACGCGCGGCGCCACGGCTGTCCCGGCGACGACGCCATATTGAGACACGATTTTCGGTGGCACCCGCACCAAAGCGACGACTGGCGCTTGATAACGATCATGGATTTTCAGCAATTGTTTGAGAGCCGGCGGCGCCGAACCGGTGTCAATTACATCGTCACCGGACATCACCGCCACCGTTTCCCGATCAATGAGCGGCCGCGCCTGTAAAACGGCGTCGCCGATACCGCGCGGCGAGTTTTGTCGAACGTAAAAAAATCGGGCTAGTCGAGAGATCTCTCGCACGGCTTTGAAAGTATCCTGTCGGCCGTTGGCGAGCAAGACCGATTCCAGTTCTGGCGAAAAATCAAAATGATCTTCAATCGCCCGTTTATTGCGTCCGGTAACGAAAATTACATCGGATATTCCCGCCGCGGCGGCTTCTTCCACTAGGTATTGAATCACCGGCTTATCCAACAGCGGCAACATTTCTTTTGGTTGGGCTTTGGTGGCCGGCAGAAATCTGGTACCCAAACCGGCGACCGGAATAATTACTTTGTTAATCATAAATCAGCGGGTGGCGGCAAAATCGGTTTGGCGCGGCGCCAGAATTGCCGCTGGAGCGACCGGCTAATTTCGATCATCTCCTCGTTATTAAACCAGCGTAGGATCAGAAAGTCGATCAAGAGGCCGCCCAAACCGGCCAGTAATCCTTGATTGAAGATGCCCCAAAAAGTCGCCTGGTTGAAAACCGGGGCCAACAATTGCAAGAGCAGATAAGTCGCCGCGGCGGCGGCCAGGGCGGCGGCCGCTGTTTGCCAGAAACTTTTGGATAAAAGCGGCGGGAAAGAACCGAAATCCCGCCGGAAGGAACGCCAAAGGATGCCTAAATTCAGCAGGGAGCCGATGGAAAAAGCGAGCGGTAAAATTAGAATTTCCGTAGCCGGCAAATCGGCCACCCGCCAAAGATGTTTCAACCACTCGCCGAATAACACTGAATGGTCGATCAGGGGAAATAAAACCAAAGCTAGAAGCACGATCAAAATTGAAGACAAACTGTTGATGATTAGAGGTTTGCGCGTTTGGCCGCAGGCGTAATAACCGCGGACCAAAAGTAAAATCAGACTTTGCGCGGCGGCGGAAATCAGAAAAATAGCCAGGGCGGCGGCGGTCAGGCGCGTGTCCGACCAGTCAAAACGGCCGGCGCCGAGAATCACCCGAACGATCTGCGCCCGCAAAACAATAAACAAAGTAATTGCCGGCAAAGACCAGAAAATAATGTGCCGCGCCACGGCCGCGACCTGCCGGACAAATTGCGGTTGATCGCCGGCGGTGAACAGACGCACCAAAGTCGGGAATGCCGCCACGGAATAACTGACGCCGATGATTGATAGGAGTACTGATTGCAAATTATAAGCAAAATTGAAAACGGCGATGGAGCCGGCGGCCAAATAAGAAGCCAGGGCCAAAAGCACGGTGATTGTTAATTGATTGGCGGACAAAGCCAGCGTCCGCGGCCAGGCCAAAACAAAAATTTTCCGCCACTCGTTTTTTGCTGTTCCCGCCGCCGGCGAAGCGGCCGATTCGGCGGCCCGACCGAAAAACGCACTGCGGGCCAAAGCCGGCCACTGAATTGCCAGATGCAGACCGGCGCCGAGGATTACGCCCCAGACCAAGCCCG
>DATDXE010000003.1 GCA_036517255.1 Candidatus Paceibacterota bacterium | reverse complement strand
AAGCGCCTCGTCTCGCCGCAAGGACGGAGGAATGAACAACGCTAACCAACCACAAATGCTATAATACAAATGTTCATTTTGTAGTCTGAAACGGCGAAGCAAAACCAAAAATTTCCTTTCCATTTTTTGTCGGCTCCCCCCTCCGCCGAGGAAAAGAAGAAAGGTAAGGAACATTTTTGGTTTTTGCTCCCGCGACCGAAGGGAGCGGACGAGGCGCGCAGATTAGTCCTCGCTCGGATTATTTTGGAAAAAAGTTCGGATTTTGTTCAGGAGACACAGCTCGTAAATTTGATATAATAGAGATACAAATGCAAACTTTATATATTATGTGTGGTGTAGGTTTTTCAGGAAAATCTACACTTGCTAAAAAGATATCTGAACACATAGGCGCAGTTTTAGTTAGTCAAGATGCTATGTATTTTGAAAAGCAAAAAGAATTAAATATTGATCAAGATGATGATAATCAATGGAGAATACTTCTTGATCTGTGTAAGGAAAAAATTCTGGATAATTTAAAACAGGGAAAGTCAGTTGTCTTCGATAACGTGAGCGCCAAAGTTGAACATAGGGAAGAATTGAGACAACTTGTAAAATTAGCTAACGCCAAAACAAAAGTAATTTTTTTAGATACACCACTTGAAGTACAAAAAGAAAGGCGGTTAAAAAATAGAGAAACCGGTGAACGACACGATGTTAAACAAGAATACTTAGACCAAGCCATAAAAGAGCTTGAGATACCGACAAAGGATGAAGATGTGCTTGTTTTTAAACCCGACTCCAATCTAGAGACTTTTTTAGATTCTCTAAAATAGTTCCAACTTCGTACCACACTGCCAGCACTTGACTTTTACAAAAAATAAGTTACCCTACATTTAGGAGCTCAAAGCCGATGAGAGAAAAGTATTGGATTTTCAATCCAGAGAATGCACAGCAATATCACGCGGGGAAAGATATTCTTACTATCCACTTTGAACGTTTCTCTGATGACCGTGCCATGTTGAGATGGCTTGTTAGAGAGACTTGGATCCCGATACCAGAAGAAGGAGTAGGGACACTGGAGTGGATCCAGAGAGTTCAGCAAGTTTTTGACGAACATTTGCCCGGCTGGCTTATGATCGTTACTCACGCTACCCCAACGAAATAAGAGGGACAAAAAGGGCTGGTCTACGGATCAGCCCTTTTTGCTATCTAATAAAGTTCCAACTTCGTACCAGACGGCCAGCCGCCATTTTTTAACGAACGAGCAAAGCGAGTGACTATAAAAAACTAGCAGTCCAGTTGTACTCAACTGGACTGCTAGTTTTGCTAAGCGTCCCGCAATGTAATATGCGGGGCAGGTTTTTAAATTTGTTGATATAATTTCTGTATGAATATTTCAAAAACAAAATTCGTTATTCTTTTCATCATTTCTGGGTTCGCCTTTCTTTTTATTACTACCTCACTTTTGGGATCGACAGGCCCCCGAGGCTTTCCTAAGCACCCAGACTCTCTCCTGGGGACTGCGTCACCGGAGCCGTGGAAGAATACCGTATCAACGATTATATCGCCTATCAAAATTGTTTTAATAGGACCTTTGTTGCTTTCTGACAATTTTTTGCGGGATGATCCGCCACCTCCATTTATTGGTATCTACCTCATTTTCTACTGGACTATCCTTGCCTTAATTATTCGCCATTTTTTAACGATCCGCCAGTAGGGCGGAGACTATAAAAAATGAGCGTCCTGCACGAAGTAAGCAGGGCAGGAAACTTCAATGCCCTACAAAGTCTATATTTTAGGATGCTCCGATAAAACTCTTTATGTCGGTTGCACAAAGGATCTAAGAAGAAGACTTTTACAACACAACAATTCTAAATCCGGAGCCCACTATACAAAAATAAGACGCCCGGTTAAATTATTATATTCGGAAACTTTCAGTACCCTAAAAGAAGCTATGCGAAGAGAAAGAGAAATAAAAGGTTGGAGAAGAGAAAAGAAACTAGCTTTGATTAAGAATAAGTAAATCCCGTTTTAGCCTTATTTTCCAACCCCTTTACAAACCATAAAAATACTTGCAAAATACTATAAATATGATACAATCCGGAGTAGGAGGTAAAGGAACCTTGAATATCACCGTGAAGGAAGTAGACGCCGAGTATTTGAAGCCGATCCCCGCTGGTCAGCTTGAACTCTTCGGCGTCAAACTCGAAGAGAAACCCTTTCTGCCCGACTTGAGGCTGGAGTTCGATGACGAGAGTCATCAGGCAACGATCTCGATCGTGATCGCAAAACCTGATTCGATTTCTGAAAAGGAGAAGGTGATCGTACTCGACACACCTTTACCTTTCCGTTTGATCCCCGATGCCGCGATGTCCATCAAAGACATTATGGCGGAAGGAATGGACGCCGAAGCTCTTATCGAGAACACGATGACGACCCTCCTCAAGAGGATCGTCAAAATCAGATTCGAGCGTCGGATTCCCGGAGACGATAACATTGAAATCACCTTGTTCGTTTCCAGCTTCGAATCGCAAGCAGTTTGTCCGATCTCTGATCTGGTGGGCTTCATTCACCAGATAGCGGTGACAGAGACATCGGCGGAGTGGAACGCACGGCAGTTGTAAAGTTATAACCGAGAGGCCCCGCAGAAGTCGCAAGACGGAAGCGGGGCCTTTTTGATAGAATAATGATATGACTCACAAAGCAATGGTTCGACATGCTCACCACAAGGTGCCAGAGGATTTGAAGAAAGCTCTTAATTCTTCTAAAGCTGCGGCGACAGCGTGGGAAGATATCACTCCGCTAGCGCGTAATGAGTGGATTTGTTGGATCATTTCCGTCAAGAAGCCAGAGACAAGAAAACATCATATCAAGCGAGCGTGCGCAGAACTCTTAGAAGGCAAACGTCGGCCATGTTGTTGGGCTGGGTGCCCTCATCGTTAAAAGATATAATTAAAAAATAAAAAGATTTATGATACCAAAAAATACAATTTGTCTGTGGTTTGATAAGGATGCGGAAAATGCAGCGAATTTCTATGCCGCTACTTTTCCTGATAGCAAAGTAGCTAATGTTTTTCATGCACCTAGCGATTTTCCAAGTGGCAAGAAAGGCGATGTGCTCACGGTAGAGTTTACTGTTTGCAATATTCCATGTATCGGTTTGAACGGTGGCCCAACGTTTAAACAAAATGAAGCATTTTCTTTCCAGATCAGAACAGACGATCAAGAAGAAACAGATCGCTACTGGAATGCGATTGTTCTAAATGGTGGAGAAGAGAGTGAATGTGGTTGGTGTAAGGATCGATGGGGTGTATCTTGGCAGATCACGCCGCGCACTTTAACAGAGGCGCTCGCAGCTGGTGGCGCAGAAGCAAAACGCGCTTTTGATGCAATGATGACCATGAAAAAAATTGATGTCGCAGCTATCGATACTGCAAGAAGAGGCTAAAATAGTTCTAACTTGGTTCAGGCACTTAAGCACTTGTATTATTTAATATATATGCTATAATTAAAAACAGGAAAGGAATCCCATGTCTAAACATTCAAGGTCGGGTGGCAAGTTTACAGGCAACCACACGACCCTTATCCCGGCCGCAACTATCGTATGTGATGTTGCGGACGCCTGTCCCAGCGTGACCAAAATCGCCCCAGATTTCATCAAAGCTGGTTTGAGATCCGTCAATGGCCAGCGCAGAGTGAAGATCACTGAAAAGAATGGAGCGATCCTTCTTTCTGTGAGAGATAATGCGTCCCATCAATACGTTTACGTGTACACAAAAGATGTGCAAGCAGCAAAGCTTGCTATTGCCCGAGGGGCGCGGAACGAAGGACTGATCATCAGTTTCGGTGGGATGGGTGGAGAATAACACTTGCCGTTGTATTATCGGAAGCTTTCCGATTGCAGTCGGCGAGTTTTCGTTTTATTAAAAATATTCTAAACTTCTGGTACAATTACAAATATGCATTTTATATCAAAAAAGGCTTCATTGATAATTTTGGCGATAACATCTATGGTGTGCTCGAGAGCGATGTTTTTTCTCTTCAATGACCCTGAGGGCCCCAATTTGCTCATAGTGACTGTAATGGCAATGATACTGTATTTCCCATCTCTAGCAGCATATTTACTCAATCGTTCGGCGACTGGCCTTAGAAGGCTTCTGTTAGCGATTTCTATTCAGATGATAATAGCTGCTATTTTCTATTTTTTTGGTGTTTAAGTGTTAGAATGGCTTTATCTTATGACCAAGAAAGAAAGTGTTTTGCACAAGATGCCTGCTGATTTGCAGAGAGCTCTTGACTCTTCGGCTGCTGGGAAAGCGACATGGGAAGATATTACCCCGCTTGCGCGCAATGAGTGGATTTGCTGGGTTATATCAGGCAAGAAAGCGGAAACGAGAACTATCCGTATTGAGAAGGCCCTCTCAAAATTAAAAAGCGGAATGCGCAGGCCCTGCTGTTGGGCTGGATGCCCTCATCGTTGACTTTTTATCGCATCTCGCAAAAGTCTCTCTAGCACTGCAGCAAAGATCGCGATCACGATAGGGATACAGGCAATGACGAATCCGATCACTACGAGGCCTGGAGCATCATCTGCATCGGCAATTGGGAAGAGGAGGGGCACGCCGCCCATATATAAAACACCGATCGCAATCGCGCAGTACTTTATATTTTTGAGTGCTCTGACTGATAATTCTGAGAAAGCCATATTTTTGTCGATATAATTCAAAAGTTTCAAAGTCTGCCAAAGCGCGATGAAGAAAGGCACAGCTGTCGCGTACATGCCGATCATGATGAGGAAGAGAGACCAGCTAGCAGTTGGAAATTCAGCTGAACCACCTTCCCACATTTCAGGTAAAGCGAAAATACATAAAGCGAGCACGCCAGCCCCCAAGATAATTACCGCCACCTTCAAAATAAATGTTGATCCTTTTTTCATCATAAAATAGCTTATTTACTGATTGTTTGATTTTATCATGTATCCCATTATTTTGAAATTTGTAAAAAATATTTAAATATCGAGAGCATTAGTCAGTCTGGTGTTAAGCCCGATTCCGTAGGTCTTATGAAGGCGCCCACTTCCTGGGCGCCTTTCGCTTTTATGTGGAATGTTTTATTATTTAAAATCATGGAGTCAGTGGAAAATATCTCAGGAGGCAAGATTTTAAAAAATCTTAAAAGGATGATAAACCAGGTGTTCACGCTTCTCAATAAATTGATTGAAGAATATTTAAATATGGATTTAGAATTGAGGAGAGTTACAAGTGAAGATTGGATGGCCTATAGGGATTTTAGACTCTCAGCTCTTCAATCGAAAGACGCCAAAGCATTTGGTGGCTCTTATGAGAAGGAGAGTATACGTTCTCACGAGGAGTGGCGAATACGACTAGAAGACAATGGAGAAAGATTTTTTTACGGATGTTTTTATAAGAATGAAATCGTTTCTGCCGCAGGAGTTTATTTTGATAACAAAGGTAAGGATAAATGGAGTAATAATTGGATTATCGTAGGAGTCTACACTCGGCCGGAGTTTAGGAATCGTGGGTTCTCGTATAAAACGATGGAAGCGGTTCTAGGCAAACTCAAATCAGATGGGGTGAAGAAAGTGATTTTGATGGTCAATACTAAACAAGAGTCGGCGATCAATCTTTACACCAAATTGGGATTCAAAAATGTAGAGCTTATAAAAGATCATCCAATGGGCGATGGCCAAACCCATGATGAATTTGTGATGGAGAAAATTTTAGCGGAGTAGTTTTATGAAAAAGACATAGCGGTCGACGATTGCTCGCGACCGCTAGAGTGAGTTGGGGGTATTCTACTCGCACCCGAGAGTATAGCTGCAGTTGTGACATTTCCAGCAACCGCCGGATTGCAACATCCAATAGCCACACTCCCTGCATACAGGAGGGAAACAGCCGATCATGTCGTTCGGCTTTATTTCTTTGCTAACCCCAGAAATCACGGCGCAGAGTAGGCCGCGACGTCCTTTAATTTCTCTGACGAAGAGTGGGTGGTAAGGAACCAGGTTACTGCAGGGTTGGTTCTGTTTCACCACTTTCAAAACGATGTCATTACCGATCCGAATCACAGAGTGGCCGATGATGTCGGACAAGTCTCCCATGCCTCGAGTGAGGATGTTCTCCCCCAAATCGCCTGGGCCCAACTGTAGCCCAAGCTTTTGGTTCACGGCGACGATCGCTTCTTCGCCGACGATCGTCACGTGTCGGTCGGTATTGAGTTTGGACGTGCCTGGCTGGCTAAAACTTCTCCGCATGGCCCGACAATGAAAGTCTCCAAACAACCCAAACGGAGTAATGCTCGCGCTTGGTTGCGGGTACTTGGGTACCCCCTCTTTTGTACTGGTACAAACGGCAACGATAATCCCTGCGTTCACTAGGTACTCCTTCCTCTGCAAGTCATATTATTCAAATTTACCCAAAAATCAAGACAGTTTAAATTTTTAAAAATTGATTTTAGTTTTTACTTGTGTTATTTTGCAATTGGAAAGTCAGACCATTGGAGGCCATTATGACAACGTTGAAGAGAGTAATGATCGCACACCCAATGTCGGGAGACATCGAAGGCAATACCGCAAAAGTGGTCGCCATCTGTAGAGCGATTCACTCGGAAGAAGCCATGCCAGTGTTTCCGAGCTTTACCACTCGGAGATACCTCACCGATGACCCTCACGATCGCGAGCTGGCTGCAATCCACATCCGTGAATACCTCAAAAGTGGTTTTGTTCACGAGCTTTGGCTTTACGGTGGACGGATAACACCGGGGATGTGGAGGGAAATCAGGACGGCGCGAGAGTTTGGTATTCCTGTCGTGGCCAAGACTCCCGCGACAGCTGCCGAACTGCACCTTCACGATGACGCCACCAAATCAGGAGGAATTTCAACCTGCCCATGAATTTTCCGGGTACTTGATTTTTAGGTGGGGTAGCCTATATTCTTTAGTGGAAGGATAGCAGACCATGCACATCATTGAGATCAGAAATCTCTCTGGCAACGTGGTCTGCAATCTGGGGACTTTCATATCTCCCGAGTGTGCAGCCTCTTGGCTTAGAGAAAGAAATTTCCATCAGGCTCCCGATGAATCCTGGAACGGTTACGGGAAACTTCGTCTTTCAAAACAGGGCCAAGTTGTAGAGATCTTTTGCCCGAAGGCGAATATCGTTGTTCTTGTCCCCACTGAGAACGGAATTCTGGTGGTCGCGTGAAATATCGCGACCACTTCGTTTTTATTAAACCATGTCTACATTACGAGGAAGCCAATCCATCACTTTTTTTCTATGTTGGTCGAGGGACCAGCTGCCTCCTTTTTGGAACAGGGCTTTATGCTCTTCTTTAAACTTTAATAAGTTTGCTTCAGATACTTGAGGGAAAGTAGCAGGCATGTTTTTATTGAAAGATTCTAGAAATTCAGATAGAGAGAGGGGAATTTCATTCAACTTTATTTCATTAGGGTCATTTCTCATATTCCCAATAATATCACGACTTCATACAAAAAACAACCCTTATTTTACTTCATATTTTTGACACCTCTATTTAAAATAAACAATTTTTATTGACAGATTGTGTGAGTATGCTATACTAGTGGCAGTTGCACCGTTGAGGCTGTTTTTACCAGCCGCGACTACTTCGATTCTTAGGTTCCTTTTACCTCGGTACTTTGATTCCTGGGTCCAGGGCTGCTTATCTCACAAGATAAAGCAGCCCTTTACTATTGTCCAATCCGCAACAAACGATTTTATTTACAAGTTTTAGTAAAGACGAGGTTTTGATAACACGGCTTGCAATATTTATAAAATGTGCTAGGGTAGCCGACAGTCAAGTTCTCAAAGGAGTATTCTCATGACCAGACTTCTGTTCTCGGTCCTCTTGATTTTCACCGCATCCATCGCTCTCCTAGCGAATGATGCGGAAACTGCCAGTGGTTCGGCGCCGGCGGGCGAATATACCCTCATGCCGGTCAGTTCTGTGAACGAAGGGCCGGCAGCTGTACAGTGCGGTCAGTACTTCGTAAAGACTGGCAGCGACATCTACTTCCGCTACAACGATGTGACTTCGTTCACTGTCACGGGTGGCCGCTTTCCGAAGAAGATGTTTGCACTCTTGCTGACGAAGACAGTGAACGGCGAAGCGACCGTCGGCTTTAGTGAATGGAAGGGAATCCTCTCTCTCCACTCGAAGGTCCAGGTCCGCCTTTCGTCGGCGGAAGCAGTCAAGTTCAAGAACTGCCTCGAATAGAGGCAACGGCCCCCGTGCGTGCAAACGCAACGGGGGCCGTAGTATTTTATGTGTAGATGGTCATCTTCTACACATGGGATAACTTACTTTGCACAAATAGGGAAGTATTGTATACTAGCAGAAAGCGATATTAATTAACATTTATTTAAAGCAATATGCCAAAAGCAAATTCTGCATTCATGAAGCCTATGACTTTGAGCCCTGAACTCGAGGCTGTGGTCGGTAAAGGACCGATGCCTCGTTCGGAAGTAGTAAAAAAACTCTGGGTATACATCAAAGGTAAGAACCTTCAGGACCCAAATGATAAAAGAACCATCAATAACGACGAAAATTTGAAAAAAATATTCGACGGCAAGGCAACCATCGGCATGATGCAGATGGCTAAGCACATCTCTAAACACGTTTCCTAATTCAAAGATAAACTCTAAGTTTACGAAAACTCCTTATTTGCCAATTGGCAGGTAAGGAGTTTTCGCTTTCCTTTTATTTCAAAATATTGCAAACTATCTGTCATGTATAAAGTGATTCTTTTCTATAAATTTGTGGACATCAGATGTCCACAAGATTTGATGAAAGCACAGAGAGAGCTTTGTGAGTATTTGAATTTGAAAGGTAGGATCTTGATTGCGGAAGAAGGAATAAACGGTACGTTGGAGGGAACGGAAGAGAATATAAATGGGTACATGGAAATATTGAAAGATGGAAAAATGGAAGGATGGGAGTTATTTAAAAACATGAGTTTTAAAGAGAGTGAGGGGAATGGGAAGGCGTTTACGAGATTGCAGGTAGTAGTGAAGCCTGAGGTAGTCACTATGGGTGCAGGCAAATTTGATATCAAAAACGAAACCGCCCCCACTGTCACGGCCGATGAGCTCCACGAAATGTATATGAAAAAAGAAAAAGGAGAGGAGGATTTTGTGATACTAGACTTGCGTAATGATTATGAAATAAATGTTGGTAAGTTTGACGGGACAGTGAACGATGAACTTGGTTTTAGCCTTCAGAATTTTCGGGATCTACCAAATAGGATGGAAAAGCTAAAAGACTTAAAAAATAAAAAAGTGGTGACAGTATGCACGGGTGATATCAGGTGTGAGAAGGCGACCTGTCTATTAAAGAGGGAAGGTTTCCAAGATCTTTATCACTTGCAAGATGGGATACACTCATATATGCAAAAATTTCCAGCTAAAAGGTTTAAAGGCTCTCTTTTTGTTTTCGATAATCGCATGACGACACCGGTAGTCGATTCTCCTTTTAGAGAAATTATTGGCAGGTGTGTTTATTGTGCTTCTTTGTGCGAAGACTTCTATAGTAATGACACTGTTCGCCCCTCTCGCAAAGTCATATGCTGTCCTAAGTGTGCCGAGGCACATTCCTCTGAATTAAGAAAATGTGTGGCTTAGATAGGTTGAATATTGACAAAAAGCTTCAATTGGTATATACTTAAAGGGTAAGTTATTCTCCTTGGTTTGTGGTTGAAAAAACAAAAACTGACGAGATCTCTAATCGTCTTACATTTATATTAAAGATTAGGTATTTTTGCGTATGTATAAAAAAACTTTTGACAGAAGAGGTCCGAGAAAACCCTCATTTAATAATAGAGGTAGGTTTTCTGGTACCAAAAATGCTGGGCGGAGCCAATATATCGATCCATCTAAATTTATAAATAAAGCCGTCATCACAGAAGAGACTGATCATTTTGTGCCGGAACACAAATTTGCAGATTTTCTAATAGAAGAAAGTTTGAAAAATGCTGTCATAGAAAAAGGCTATGTCCTTCCGACCCCGATTCAAGATAGAGCTATTCCACATGCTCTCAAAGGCTCTGATGTGGTCGGTATCGCCAACACTGGTACTGGTAAAACGGCGGCTTTCCTCATCCCGCTCATAAACAAAGTCTTAAAAAATAAAGACGAGAAAATACTTGTCATCGTGCCGACCCGTGAACTGGCTGTGCAGATAAATAGCGAACTGAAAGGATTTACAAAAGATATGAAAATATTTTCAGCTTGTTGCTATGGTGGTGCGCCGATAGGAGGCCAAATCAGAGATTTGAAATATTACAACAACTTTGTAATTGGTACGCCGGGAAGATTGAAAGATTTAATAAATAGGAATTGTATTAATCTACGTTCCTTTAAAACTATTGTGCTAGATGAAGCTGATCGTATGCTCGATATGGGTTTCGTAAATGACATAAGAGAAGTAGTAGCCGTGATGCCAAAAGATAGACAAAGTCTTTTCTTCTCAGCTACCCTTTCTCCGACGATCGAGAAACTTATCGGTGAATTTTTGAAAGATCCTGTTCGGATTTCGGTCAAAACTCGTGATACTGCTAAAAATGTCGACCAGGATGTGGTCAGAATAAAAAGCGGTGAAAACAAAATAGACGTTCTTCATAAACTCCTGTCACAACCGGAATTTACTAAAGTCTTGATCTTCGGAAAAACTAAGCATGGTGTAGAAAAACTTTCAAAAACACTTTTTTCTCTCGGTCTGAAAACAGAATCGATCCATGGAAATAAAAATCAATCTAAGAGGCAGAAAGCTCTGGAGCTTTTCAAGGGTGACCATATCCAAGCTCTCATAGCGACCGATGTGGCCGCTCGCGGGCTCGATATTAGTGATGTTTCTCACGTCATCAATTTCGACATCCCAGCCACTTACGACGACTATGTCCACCGCATCGGCCGTACTGGCCGTGGCAACAAAAAAGGCAAAGCCCTTACCTTTTTGGAATAGTTTGAGGATTTTGTAAGTTGTGCTAATTTTAGCGCGCATGCTTCCAAACTTTTCTCCTATACAAAACCACATACTCTCCTCCCTTAAAAATGCGAAATCTCTTCGCTATAGCGAAATGCAGCCTGAGAAAGTTCCTAATGATTTGTATAACTACCACCTTCAATTTCTGATCAAGAAAGAATTTATTGTAAAAAATGCTGAAGGTTATTCCCTTTCCAAAAAAGGCGTAAAGCATGTGGCCGATCCGTACCCTTCAAACGATGCTATCACCAGTCTTTTTAAAATAAATGTTATAACTATTGTTTCCAGAAAAAATAAAGGCAAACTTGAAATTCTAAATCAGGTACGTAAATCGAACCCCTCATACGGTAAAGTTGGTGTCATGGGTGGAGTAGTGCTCAAAGGAGAATTCATCGAGCCTGCTGCCGAGAGAAAGCTTGAACAGGAGACTGGTCTTCAGGCTAAATTTAAACTACTTGGTTGTGAGAGGCGAATTATGTATCAAAACGGTGAACTTTTTTCTGATGTCATGTTTCCTATCGCTTATTCTGATTCTTCTGCAGGACGGTTGATAGAAGATAGTAAGTTTGGACACAATTTTTGGGTGCCGATAAACGAAGCTATAAAAAACGATACGGTACCATTTGACACTATAAAAAGTATTACCAAAGTATTGAAAGCTGTGAAAAAGGGGGCTGTAAACAAGATGCCCTTCTTTTTTGAAGAAGTGATTCAGATTAATTAATCTGAAATAAAGTAATAAAATAGAAAAATTTCTACCGAGGATCTCCTCGCTTTTTTGTCTTTTCCAATTTCCATATTCTATATTATGGAATTAGTAGTTAAAAGGAGAATTATGGAAACTTCGATTGATGATTTGAAAACAAAAGGCTTCGTCACTATGTCGTACCCACGGGGCTTACGCGAAGCAGTCAAAAAGGCTGCAGAATCTTGGAAGAGGTTTTACAACTTGCCTCTTGAAGTGAAGAAAGCCCTTCCTTATAGCAACAATGCTGACGGAGTCGGCTACGAATACAAAGAAGGTATTGGCAACAAAGCTGATCGTAAAGAGAATTTCGACGTAACCTTGGCCGGCAAGAAATGGCTTGAGGAAAACGCGGGTCACATCGGTAATCCCATCGCTCTTGAATTCATCGAGGACGTAACTCGCTTGGTGCCTATTCTGAAGCCCTTGGTCAGTCATTTTGTGTGGCAAGTGGAGCAGTCGTATGGAGTGGATGGGCTGGTGGAAGAGGTGACCACGGGTGAAGATGCTTTCTTCGTGCGTTTTATCCACTATTTTGGTGATAGGGAGGTTGGTGAAGAGACTGCCTCCGCCCACACTGACCAAAGTGGCTTCACTCCTCATCTTTTCGAAAGTTCTCCTGGGCTAGAGTGCCTTACTTATGAGGGTAAATGGATTCCGATGCCGGTCTCTGAAGGAGAGACGGTGGTCATCCCATCTATGCAACTCCAACTAAAGTCACAAGGCACACTGAAAGCCCTTTGTCATAGAGTAGTTGCTACCGTAGAGACAGCAGAACAGGGTAGAGACTCGGCTGTGTGTTTTGTCCAAATGAAAAAGACTCCGAAGTACGACAAGGACAAGTGCGGTCGTCTTCAGGAGAAAGAGCCCGGGTTCAACTACTCCATGAGCCACTTCGATTTCAGCAACCTCTTCAAGAAATAAGAACGATGAATCCTTTCTTTCGTCCGCCAAAGATAGAAAGGAAAAACGGGTGGAGCTCCTGCTTTTCCTCGCCCGCGTCGCAAGCAGCGGCGAAAGTCGCAAGTAGGGCAGTTGCCCGAGCTCAAGATAACCCCGCGTCAGTCCATGGACTGACGCGGGTTT
>DATDXE010000002.1 GCA_036517255.1 Candidatus Paceibacterota bacterium | reverse complement strand
AACGTTTTTTTATTTGTAATGTAATATGGAACTACCTGAGGATCAATAATAAATTTCATGCCAAGACGGGGCAGTATTTTAGGATGGAATACTTTCCATTTTAAAGTTGCAAGAGGAAAAACAATTCTCTTTGAGACGAATTTTTTTATGTTTTCCATGCTCGTTCTTTATTTCTTATTTTTTTAATGTATGCCTTCATAAGAGCCGATCTCACTAGATAAAAGCGGTGGGCATCATCTTTGTAGCAACAATAGCTCTCTTTCCTCTGCTTATCTGATGATCGACTCTAATAATCGTCTGCTTTTCTGAATTTCTTCAAGATAGCCATATTCTTTGCGCATCATCAGCTCAACAGTTATGTAGGGGTCATTCTTTAGTGACCGGACCCATTGGCGATGGTCGAGCCTGTCTTCTACAGCATGACCGTCGATGGTTCCTTTAAATCCCAGGGGAAGGGCCTCCCCGACTAAAGGCAATTTCTCACCATCCTGGTACTGGCAGAAATCTGAGCCAACCGCATGCACTGTATCTGGCTGTACCTGTAATAAAAAAGCAGCAATTTTTTTCTTCACCACATCGCAAAAGAAATCAGGATCTTTCCTAGTTGCCTGCATCATCTTCCACTCCATCTCCCTCCTAAATGCTTTCCGATCCCCACTGGCAAGATATCCTGTCTTAAAACCGGCATAGAATTGCTGAAACACTGTCGTGATCGCCAGATGATCTACATCAAACGTCAGCCCGATAGATGGGCAATATCGCTTAAAATACAAAAAATGCTCCGCATCGCTAATCACCGGCTCATTTTCAAAGCAGATGTTAGTCCAGCAAGGCACATTTTCTAGACATAAAGTTACTCCCCGATCATTATACTCTTGAAAGCGTCGTGCGGTTCTTTCTAAAACGGTAAATCTATCCTCACGTAACGAGTTATAAAAGCCAAGATGAATTACTAGGTAAGGCACCTGATGATTCCAGGCAAAATCTAGTAGTTCCTCCAACTTTGCAAAAGAAGCCTCTCCCACTTCTCCAGAATCACAAAAATTTATTATTTTTTTTCCAGACTCGGTATCAACCGTATGCGGCATATGAATCGAAATAAGTTTCATCTCTGTCTGCAACAAAGAAGCTAAATTTTCATCACCGCGAATATAAGCCTCGTAGTAAGGAAATTTCTTATCTTTAAACCATCCTAATTGCTGTACACCGGATTTAACTACTAGTTTCATATCTTATTTTTAAGTAGTTTATTAATAAATATTATCAAACTGTTTTCATAAAAAAATCGTTAAGAGCATCAAAACGCGCCGGAGTTTGAATCCGTAGGACAAGATGTAACCAGTTGACGTCTACTTCTTTTTTATCCTGCAAACCTTCAAAAAGCGAATGCAGAAATTTACTTCCTCTTGCTACAGCTTCCATTTGTAGTTCTGGAATAAATTCTGCTTTAAGAGCCTTATCTATGGTTCGTTCTTGGTCATAACTTTCCAGAAATTGGTCTATCTTCTTTTTATTAAATCCTACTTGATTGAATGGAAACGATGTATCATAAAGATGTGAAGGGGAAGGAGTAACAGCTAGCCTTTCTAATGTGTAAGCAATATCAAAGCCACGACTTCTTCCGTGTGTGCCTTCCCAATCGACTAATGCCATCAGGTTTTTTGTGTTTTTATCCATCATGACATTCTGGTCGTGCAAGTCTCCATGGACTATTCCGACATCCTGTGCTTTTTCTCTTATTTTTGTGACCTCCCTGAGAATATCATCTGTTCGTTCCTTTAAAACGTCAAGACAATAAGCAATAAAACCTCGTACACTTTTAGGGAGTAAATGAACCAGACTTTGGTATTCAGCTATTTCCTCTGCAGTAATGGGTGCAATAGCTCCGAATGGCGAGGGGGACTGCTCTAAAACAGAAAAATATGGCCGTTCTTTTAATTTATCAGCCACAGAGTGAAAACGTGCCATCGCTTGGGCAATTTGACCAACTTGACCAGGGTGTCCACTATAAAACTCTCCATTTGGAATAAAAGGGTATACTTCCATAAAATTATCTTCTGTTGGAACGTAGAGTCGCCCATCGAGCGTTTCTTTCAGGGAGGGGACTGGAACATTCTCATTTGCTAAGTCTTGAAGTAATTGCAAACGTGCAGAGTAAACTTCTTCATTTGCAGGCCTGGATTTTGAAACAACTTTTATGAAAAGTTTATCTTTGGAAGTCTCTGCCGAGTATACTGGATTTGCGGCGATGCCTTTAATCTGCTGCACATCGGTAACTGTTAGGCCATACTCTGATGCAAGTAAAGGAACAAAGTTTTTCATTTTTTCTTATGGGAAAGAGCAACATTTATAAAGGTTTCTCTTTTACAATAGTAATATGGCTATCCAGATTGATTTAGAGCAGAAAGTTGTAATTGTCGCCGGTGTGGGAGCGGGCTGTGGCTCGGCGCTTACAGAATACCTCCTAGAGCGAGCGAACGCACGGGTCGTGGCTCTTTCTAATGATCAGGGCATTCTGGATGGATTATCTCAACGCTTTTCGAAAAGACCGTTACAGACTCACACGGTCGATCTCACTGATGATGCAGCCATGCAGGAAGTATTTGCTTCGCTCAAAAAAACCTATGTGGGGGGAATACAGGGTTTGGTAAACAATGCCGTCCTTCCTTTTGTATGCAACGATTTAAAAAGTGTTGATCTCCCTACTTTTCATCGCGTAATCGATACAAATGTATATGCCGCACTTTGTGCGGCTAAATATGCGTATCCCTTATTTCAGAGGAGTACTCCTGTAGATGTCCATGGTACGGCGGTAAGAGGAACTATAATTACAATAGGATCAAATGTCTCAGAAAGTGTTTCTCCGGATAAATTATTGTACGGTCTCACCAAGGCAGCCGAGCGTTCTTTAAGCCAAGCCTTGGCGCACCAGTTTGGAGAAGAGGGAATTATTTCTATTGTAGTGGAACCAGGTGACATCAACACTCCGCGTTCCGCAGATTACGTACGAGACTCCAATCGCGCCTTTCGGCTGCAGCGCTATTTAGAAAAAACTCCTCTTCATCGCAGTGCCAGCCCTTCGGAAATCGCTCAGCATATTGCATATTTATTGGATCCTTCCTGCGCTTATTTAACCGGTTGCATCGTTCGGATGGACGGAGGCGTTACAAGCTGTTTTAATCCTGCGAAAGAATTCACAGGATAGAAAACTGTAATATTGCTCATTCTTAGACATTCAAATACGTAATCATCCTTTTGATATTAAAATAATTCAAGTCACGGAAATCCTTCACTCTCCCGTCGTTGAACATTTCCACAACTCCAAGTATTCCTTCGTCAATCGTTCTCGTCGCCTTCCAGCCCAGTGCATTGATTTTATCAAAGCTGACCCGATAACTCCGGTTGTCCGGAGAAGGGCTTTGTTCAACTTTGGCGGCGGGAATAAGTTTAGCGACATTATAGGCCAGATCCGCAATCTTTACGTTTTGTTCGTTACTTCCCACATTGAAAATCTGCCCGTTGATTTTTTTTGCTTCTGCTTCAAGCATAAAAATATAGGCATCGGCAGCATCTTCAACATGCACGAAAGGACGCCATTGCTGCCCGCCGTTAATCGTTATTTTCCCTTCGCTGAGAGCCATCCCGGTCATCGTGTTAATGACTAGATCAAATCTCATT
>DATDXE010000001.1 GCA_036517255.1 Candidatus Paceibacterota bacterium | reverse complement strand
GCCTAAAGTTGTTTGACCTGTGACTGCTAATGTCCCTGTTGCCGTAATGTTCGCTGCAGTCAAATTACCATTGAAGAATCCGTCACCCGCTACGCTCAACAATGCGAAGGGACTCGTCGTCCCGATGCCGACGTTGCCGCTCTTTGTAATTCTCATTATCTCATTCCCAGTTGAGACACTTTCTGTCCCAGCAGTATTATTAAGATAAAATGCCAAATCTCCTCTACCATAAGAATCAGTCCTTACAAAACCCAAAGCACCTTTTACTCCGTATATCTGACCCTCACCAGCATTAAACCCTATGCCCGAAATATCTCCATTATTCCCCGTCCCATAGTTGGTCACTTGCAAGACATTGAACTGCTGAGCTGTGCCTGTGTCATAAATAGATAATTTGCTCGCTGGACTCGTCGTCCCGATGCCGACGTTGCCGCTCTTTATTACTACACTTGCCCCAGTAAACGCCGCATCTGTGATGGTTCCACCCAGACCCAAGTTTCCTGAAGTATCAATTTGCAAACGATTAGCAGATTGCGCTATGTCGCGAATAAGAAAATTATTGTTCGCTCCCGCCACTCCAACACTCGTCCCCCAACGATGAGTACCATTTGATAATTCAATATATGGATTAGTCGCCTGAACAGTTAAATTACTACCGGGATTCGTCGTCCCGATGCCGACGTTGCCGGTGCTTATAATTCTCATTCCCTCAACCGCAGTTCCACTTGTCTTTGTTCTAAATACGATTGCCGAAGCTGCGTCGTTATATCTGTTGTCGATATAAGTCGGACCGCTTGCTTGTTGAGAAATGTCAGTTCCAAGGTTAGTGTTATAACCCAATCTCAATACTGAGTTGCCAGTTGCGTCCCCATTGTTTATCCATCCCCCGACAAAATCGGCCGAAGCGACAGAAGAATACACATGCAACTTTTGTCCAGGTCCCGTCGTCCCGATGCCGACATTGCCGTTAGTTGTTGCAAGATACGTTGATCCAGAAACAGTAAGACCAGTGGTACTTGCATAGCCTAAAGTTGTTTGACCTGTGACTGCTAATGTCCCTGTTGCCGTAATGTTCGCTGCAGTCAAATTACCATTGAAGAATCCGTCACCCGCTACGCTCAACAATGCGAAGGGACTCGTCGTCCCGATGCCGACGTTGCCAAGATTATTTATCCTCATCCATTCCGAACCAGCCGTAGCTAATGCCAAATAATCAGTGGCTACACTGGATTCTGTATGACTATACTTAATATACCCCGCCGCATCACTTGCTACGTCCCCAAAACTAATCTGCTGGAATGCGTTCGTCGGTGAAGCATTGCTATTTTTTAGCAAAATTTGAACATTGTCATTTGCATGTCCCGTTTCCAACTTGATTCGTCCACTCGTCCCATACACATGAAGTAACTGTGCTGGCCCCGTCGTCCCGATGCCGACGTTGCCGTTTGTATCAATGACCATAAAGGTGCTTTGGGTTGGTGCATTGGTGTATTCACCAAAATGAAGTTCGTGGTTATCATTTCCTTTTAACACACTTTTTATAAAGGTCCCATCAGTCCCGGCAACACCAGAAAATTTTATCGCACTATATGTATCTGTTGTAACATTTGGGTTTGCGAGCACCAAGCCCCCTACATAATTATTTATTGTAGTTGCTGAATTATTTTCACTTGAATACACCTCCAGTTTCACCCCTGGCGCAGTAGTGCCAATACCGACGTTGCCGCTTGCCGCTACATACAATGAATTTGCAGTCGCAGTTTGGTTGACAGAGAAAGCTGCGTTGTTGCCGACAGTGAGACCGCCAAGGAATGTGGAAGTAGCGGTAGTGGAAGTAGCAAGGAGGTTCCCCACAGTCAGTTGAGTACCAGTAGCGATGAGAGAGAGACCGTCAGCACTGGAGGTGATGATGGAATTGTTAGCGAAAGAAGTTGCGTTGGTTCCCCCTTTGGAGACAGAGAGAGTGCCAGTTATGGTGGAGAGAGTGGTGGTGGCGACATATGTTGGTACACCATTCGACATGGCGAGAACGAAACCATCCGTACCATTTGCGGTAACAGAGAGTGTACCGTTGCTTCCAGAGGTGGTGACTAGACCGTTGGTTGTGAGGTTGGAGAGAGTAGCGATGTTTTGAGAAGTGTTGACCGTGACAGCGTTCGTGGCTCCAGAGTATGTGAGACCAGTGGAGAAGGTAGTGGTGGCAGAATTAAATTTGGAGAAGTCGGCGGCTGCTAGACAACCGAAGACGGAAGCAGAAGCAGTATCACAATTGAGAGCGCCAGTAGTGATGGTGAGACCAGTGCCTGCGAGGTTGTTCACTGATTCTGCATTCACAATGAGGTTGGTGGTGCTTGCAGTGGAGAAGGAGGAGTATGTGGATGAGGCGAAGGTATTTGAGAGTCGAGGCAGAGTGGAGATATTGGTAGTCGAAGTAGCAAGGAGGTTCCCGACAGTCAGTTGAGTACCGGTAGCGATAAGGACACCGGAAGAATTGGTAGTGACGACAGAGTTGATTGGTAGAGCAGCAAGAGAAGAGAGAGGGACAGCAGAGACAGTGAGAGCGCCACTAGAGTTCACGAGACCGGAACCCAAGAGGTTGTTGAAGGATTGACCGTTGATTATGAGATTTGTGGTGCTTGCAGTAGCGAAGGAGGAGTAGATGGTTGAGGAGGAATAGAGAAAATTCACAGAAGAAGTCGCAACAAAGTTTGCTGCAGTGACGGTGCCGCCGTCGAAATATCCTGAGCCAGCGACACTGAGCTTGTAACCGGGATTGGTTGTGCCGATGCCGACATTGCCAATAGTTCCGCTAGTCGTCATGACAGTAAATCGTTGTGTGCCGTCACTATCAGAGACCGTAAAATCTTGAGTGCCATTAACACCGACATATGCACTCGCATCTCCATTGCGATAAAATTCTAAAGCATAATCATCTCCAGAATCAAATCGAGTTCGACCACCTGATACTTCCAACTTCGCTTTTGGACTCGCAGTACCAATACCCACATTGTTGGTCGAATAATCATAAACAAATCCGGAAGTTTCGATCGCCAAACCGCCTGCAATTGTCGATGTGGCAATTGTCGATGTGGCAATGAATGATGCTGAGGTGACGGTGCCGCCATCGAAGTAGCCAGAGCCGGCGACGGAAAGTTTGTAGCCGGGAGTGGTGGAGCCGATGCCGACATTGCCGCCAGCACGCCAAGCGTGAGTGCCGTCGGTAGTCCAAGTGCCAACAGCAGAGCCACCGACAAGATTGCCAGCCCAATAGAGGTCGCCATTGTTGGTGTTGTAAAGACGACTGGAAGTGTCGCTTGGCACGCCGATCGAAGCGAGATAGAAAGCGCCATCGAGAGTCAGAGTGTCGTACATAGTAGTCGTGCCGACTGCGAGCCAATCAGTCGCTGTAAGATCGGCAACGGTAGTCGAGCCTAAAACAGTGAGATTGCCTGATAGATCAGTCGCACCAGAGACAGAGAGAGAAGTGAGAGAGGCCGAACCGGAAAAAGAAGAGTTGGTGATAGTAGCTCCATCGAGACTGGTGATAGGGCCGCTCAACCTATCGACGATCACATCATTCTGACGAGTGACATAGTAACGATTGACGTTTGAAGAGACGGTAGAAATAAAATTATTTCTCAACTCTTCTATTTTTTGATCGATGTACGATCGATCAGAGCTAGAGACGATGACAACCTGTGATTTGGAATTATTTTGAGAATTAGTTTTAGAACTAATCTGAGACTGACCAGATTCGATAGTAACTTTGTTCGAAGAACTAACATTGTTATCAAGCAAACCTCTAGCAATCATCTCTCCTTTTACCCAACTAAAAAATTTATTTGCCACATAGGTGGTACTCCTGCCCCACAAGCCGGTAGTGCCAGAAACTACAGAATTTACTCCTTCGGCAAATATTCCAGCCGCAGCCTGATAACCGATGGTCGGCTCTTCAATACGAGTCAAATTTTTTCTGATCGGCTCTTCGAAAAAAGTAAGAGAGGTAAAAAGAATCAGTACCGCAGCGAAAGCAGCAGAAACAGAAAGGAAGTTTTTATTAAAATCCCAATTCTTTTTAGGAGAAAAAGAATTGGGATTTTCAAAATTATTTAGAACAGAAGAAACTGGAGAAATTATTTTTTTAGTAGGGATAGCAGGAAATAACAGTTCTTTCTCCTCAGAAGAGTATTTTATTCCAGAAGAAGGTTTTGACTGAACAATAGCCACATACTGAGGAACTTCAGTAATTTTTTTAGGTTGAATGAGTTGAGTTCTTTCCTCAGCTTTAACTTGAGCCTCAAGATTTTTCCGTTCTGTTAATCTCTTCTTCGATAGGTATCTAGAACTTATAGCTTGAAAATTTTGCTTGTGTTCAAGAATAGAATTCTCTACAACATACCAACTATGACCAACACGGATTGCTTCAACCTTTTTAGCTCTACAAAGCTGGCCGATATAGTCAGTTGTATAACCAGTCCGAGATGCAGCTCGTTTAGACGAGATGAAGGTTTTTCCGTTCTGAATTAAAGGTTCTTCCACATTTATAATTATAAAACTTATTCATAAATAATGATTATAAATAAGATCATTTTTTGGGGATAAGTGAGAGAATAATTTTTAATTTTTAGTTCTTAATTTTTAATTAAATTATATAAGGCTTCTCGTGTTTTAATGATTAGAATGCAATCAAGAGAGAAAAGATTTATCAAAAATTTATAAACTAATTAATTGTAGACTGAATAAAAATTGAAAATTACAAATTGATAATTAATTTAGTTATCCACATTTCTAAACATTACTATCTTCTAATAATCTTTATTACCGTTTATACTAATGTTTAGTAAGGTTTATATAGGTTATAATCAATAAAAACAATGAGTAATTTTATAAAAATAAAAGATGCGGCAAAAGTACTAGGAGTATCCATACCTACTTTAAGGAACTGGGATGCGGCTGGGAAGTTCAAGGCACATCGCCACCCGATGAATAATTACAGAGTATACAAAGTCGAGGACTTATACCGAATAATAGAGGAAATTGAAATATCTGATTCGTCAATACAAAGAAAAAAAGATGCCGTGAAGAAATTGGCGGTCAGACATTTGGAGGAAGAGTAACTTAACTGAGTTTTTGTTCTAAAATTTTTCTGAGCAAACTAGGATTACCAGAACCTTTCGATAGCTTCATGCCCTGCCCTACAAGAAATTGTAGGGCAGAAGTTTTACCTTTTTTATATTCTTCTACAATATTTTTATTTTGAGAAATAATTTCTTCAACTATTTTTTCTACCGTAGCTTCATCTAAGATTTGCAGTAAATTATTTTCCTTGGCTATTTCTGCTGGAGAAACATCCGACTCAAACATTTTAATCAGTATGTCCTTCGCTCCGCGTGAGGAAATTTTATTTTCTATCACAAGCCTTAAGAGCCCTGTGAAATGTGAGGCGGTGATTTTACCCAAACCACTTAAACTAGATGCCCTTGAGGCAAGGTCGCTTACAATATAATTTGAGGCAAGCTGATTGAAAGAGCTCTCCCCCACCTTAACAACACTCTCAAAAAAATCACTTAGAGTTTTATTGCTAATATAAAATTCAATGTCAGTTTCTTTAATCCCAAAATTGCTTGCGAGCCTTTGCCTCTTCTCTTCCGGAACTTCTGGTAATTCCCCTCTTAGAGCCTCAGTATTAAATTCTGGAATTTTAGAAATATCTAATTTAGGTAAATCTGGATCAGGAAAGTATCGATAATCGTGAGAATCTTCTTTTATTCTTTGTGAGTAGGTTTCCTGTTTGACCTCATTCCAACCGCGGGTCTCCTGCACTACTTTTTCGCCCCTCTCTAAAACTTCCGCCTGTCTTTTTATTTCATATTCGATAGCTCGCTCTGCTGATTTAAAAGAGTTGAGATTTTTTATTTCTACTTTGGTCCCGAGCACCGATACCAAGGGTGCCCCTTTGCCCGAACCAAATGGCAAAGGGGCACCCTTGGTATCCTGCGCAACTGAAATATTAACCTCTACTCTCATTTCACCCTTTTCCATGTTGGCCTCAGCCACGCCTAAATACTGTAGTAGTAGTTGCAGTTCTTTAGCAAAACGAGAAGCCTCTTCTCCAGAATGAATATCTGGCTCTGTCACAAGCTCCATGAGAGGCACTCCAGCCCGATTGAAATTGACTAGACTTTTATCCTCTGAGTGTACAGAGGTGCCTGTGTCTTCCTCCAAATGAATGCGAGTAATTCTGACATCAGCAAGCTCTCCCCCTAAAACAAGGGGATTTTTGTATTGACTAATCTGATAGCCTTTGGGAATATCCGGATAAAAATAGTTCTTGCGGTCGAATTCTGTTAAGCCAGCTAATTTGCCGCGAACAGCTAGCCCAACTTTCAAAACACTCTTGACCGCTTCCTTATTTATAACAGGAAGTGCACCTGGATGGGCCATGCAAACGGGACACACATTTACATTGGGAAGAACCTCGTCCGGATCGTTCTTGCAGGAGCAAAACATCTTTGTCGCCGTCCTAAGCTCTGCGTGGATTTCAAGTCCTATTGTAGGTTTATATTTACTGTCCATTATCCTCAATATACCTTATTTTCCGCCTCGAAAAAAGGATAGCAATAAAAATAATAAAGCCTGCCATAATGAGTAAGAGCCCTAGTTTTTCAAACCTCGATATCGTCTCTGCATACTTATAATAAACATTACCTACCTGCCAACCTATGGCTCCCATAGCGAGAGCCCGTAAAAACATCCCTATAAAAGTAAGTGCTAGGTATTTCCAAAGCCGCATCCTTATAAATCCACAAAAAGCAGATATGGCGACAGAAGGTACGAAAGGAATGATCCTAGCTCCGACCACCGCGAGCTCATCCCTTTTACTATTTTCAAACTTTAACCTCATCTTCTCCACATCGCCCCAATTAAGACCGATCCATTTGCCCCACTTATCCAAGAAAACTTTACCCCCCCAATAAGCAATACCGTAAATCAAAAGTGATCCTACCGCTACCCCAACCCCAGCAGGAACTGCTACATAAAAGATAAGTTTTAAGATACTAGCCATACTGGCTGGCCCAGAGATAAAAAGGAATCCTGCCGTCATCATAACAAGGGACGATGGAATCGGAGCTATAATTTCCTCGGCTACAGAAGCTAAAAAGACTCCTCCTGCCCCAAGAGGAATGATGACCTTTTCAAGAAAAATGAGGAGACTTTCGATCACGAATAAATACTACCACAAAACTCATGCCCCATGGCATTTTTTGAAATGTGTCCGAAATGGAAGCATTATTTTAAGGTTAAATTACTGGTAGTATCATAGCCGAGTTCTTTGGCTCTTGCCACAGCCTTTTTCATAAAATAAATCCAATGATCATGGTCCTTATTTTCGTTCCAAGATTCCCAATTAGATACTATTTTTTCGGCTGTAGCCCATTCTAAAGTAAATGTCTCGTGAGCTTCCCTATGTACTGGCACTTCCCTGGTAGATTTCAGTATCACAAGAAAACAAGTTGCTTTGGCTACTCGATTCACATTTTTCAGTATATTCCGATAGTGGGTGAGCGCCTCTGCAATTTTCTCAATATACAGAAAATCGTCTAGGCCACTTTCTTCTGTCACTTCCCTAAGTACTCCTGCCTTAATATCCTCTTTGGGATCAACTCCTCCAGAAAAAAGCCCCAGTAAACCATTCTGATGTTTATTTACTGCATATTTCTGGCTTTTTGGATCAAAGACAACTCCACAACCGCCATCTCGGCGTTCCTCGTTTTCTCTTTTTGTGCCAAATTCTAGAATGGTTTCGTTATTCATATTGATAAGCTAAAACTATTCCTTTTTCAAGATAACTTCAAGCCAAATGGTTCTGCCCTTTTTCAGAACTTCAGATTTTATAATTGAAAAATCTTTAACTAATTCTTGAATATCTTGCTCAGAATAATGGTAGTAAGTCCTTATTCCAAACTCACTTTCTTCAGTTACCTCTTTGTATTCAGGACTATGCTTAAGAGAAATACGAACAACTCCCCCAGTATTCATAGACTTAAATAATTTTTCGAGAATATCTTTAAACTCTCCCTTAGTAACATGAATGAGAGAGGCAAAAGCAAATACAATATCTAAACCATTTGAAAATTCAAAGGAAGCTATATCAGCTACTTCAAAATTGGCTCCTGGAATTTTCTCTCTAGCCAACCTTATAAGCTCCCCCGAAATATCAATGCCTAAATAATGATTTGTCTTTTTAAGAATTTCTACAGCATCTCTACCATTACCGCATCCAATTTCTAAAACATTAGGATTTTCTTTATTTACCAAAGCAAAAGTTTCTTCAATATCGGAAATTCTTGCCCCTAAACTATCAAATTTATCTGCTAAAGCTTTAGCACTTTTATTATAAGTATCAACTGTTTGAAGTTTTTTATCCATTGTTTTTTAGTTCTTTCCTAATCTCCATCCACATTCGACCCATGTTATTTAGACCTTTACCATCTTCCCCGTCATCCCAAAAGCCATCCCCTGGCGGATAAGTAGTAATGTGTTTAATAATCTGCAAATCACCAGAATCAATTAGAGCTTTGCGGATTTCTTCATGCTGATCGGCTTTTAGTCTCATAAGATTTTTCATAACTTCCAGCTTGTATTCCTCTTTTTTGAAATCTGGAATTTGGAGATGCTTATATTTAGTCGAGGCTTCCCATGCTTTTACTGGACTTCTAGCATTCCTGATTTCCTCAACAATTTTCTTGTCAGTATACCTTTGACATTGGTAAGCATGCTCGACTGTGGGGTATAGAACCCCGTCCACTTCAATAGCATGGGCGGTATAAGGCGATAAATATATAGCGAAGATTTCTAGTGGAAGAGTTTTCATATAGTTATTTAATCAAATTTAGGATGTCTTCCACAAGTTCGGGAAGTTCTTCTTGATTTAGATGTTTTCGGTCGGTAAATATTCTAGTCTTGGCATTTGGTAAGGCATTTTTATATCTTCCTAAATCAGAAAAAGGAACTACCGGGTCATCTTCGCTGTGATAAAGATAAACATTTTCTGTTTGCAAGTCTAACTTTGGTGGCAGTGAGAAACCAGCCAAACCATACCCTTCCGAATCTTTATCATAAACAGCACCTACAAGGAAGACTGCTTTAATCTTTTTTGGAAATTTATTTAAGGACAAGTATTTTGCCAAAAATGAACCACCCAGAGAATGCCCAATAAGAATAATGTCTTCGCTCAAAAAAGGGATCAATTTTTCAAACCAAAGTTTCCATTCTTCAAACCTAGCGTTAGTTTTGTTTGGCATTACAGGCAAAATAACCTCATATTCTTCTCCTAATTTTTCTCTTAACCCAGGCTTCCAATCATCTTTATTTGTTTTGTATCTTTCAATATTAATTTCATGTTTCCTGAGAAAATCTAGATACTCCTCATATTCCTTAAAAGTATCTCCCCCATGTATAACAATTATCTGCTTTTTCATATTTTTTCTTTTATTTCATCCCAATGCACTACCTCCGCCCAGTTAGGAATAGGAGTTTTAAGAACTGATTCTTTTGCTTCTTCTGTTGCTAAATAATGGTCAACGCCTTCGTAAATAACTTTAGTATAATATCCTCGCCAGTTTAATTCTTGGAGAGTAGAGAGAACACAGCAGTCGATGGTCAGACCAAAAAGAACAGGAGTAACTTCTTTTGGACTGCCGAAGTTTTCTTCAAGCCACTTTCCGAATTTTTCTGTATCTTGGTATGGAAGCCCCGCTATTTTTTCGGGATCACCAATATTTCCTCTAATCCAAATTGGAGAATTCATGCACTTAATCCATTGAGATTTAATTATTTCTTTTGGAACTATTGATTCATAACCCCAAGTGCCAGGAATACAACTTTCATCCCTATCTCCTGGGCGAGGTTGTCTGTAATCAGAAACTATTTCGTTTACTTTAATATTTTTCTCTTTAAGAAACGGAAAAACATTCTCTTTTAGAAAATCTGTGCAGGGTCTATGAACATAATGCTTACCTCCTTCTGTTGCGAAGTCGTTTTGGAGGTCTATAGCTAGAAGTTGGTATTTCATACGATCAGTTTAGACAAAATTTGCCTAAAAAGAAAGCCACTGGATTTTTTACCAGTGGCAAGTTTTGTAGGTCTGTTACTTTGGAACACCCTGAAAGGAACATTGGGACTCTAGCCAAGGAAGAAAATCTTTTGGGTGTCTTTTCATCATCCAATTTCCTCCATCAGATCTGGCTCCATAGAAATCATGGGTCATGAAGTTCTCAACGACCTCGGTTAAATCCTCTAGCGGCTGACTGTGGCGACCCACGAAACCATCTCCTGTGATATACATGACATCGTAATCATCACAGGCATCTTGCCATTCGTAGACCTTTATCCGTTGTTGAGTTTGTCCGAGCTTACTTATAAGCCCATGCCAGCGATCCGTGGTCATGAAGGACTTCAGATCCTGAGTGGCTTTCTCAACTTCTTCCGGAGTTACCCAAGAATCATGCTCGTACCATTTTTTCATACGAGATCTGGTCACCTTTGGTGGTTCAACTTGAGGTACATAATTATCGGTGACCAAAACCAAACGATCATTCTTTTTCTCCATAACTGTCACCGAGGCATTCTTGAACTTGTTGTTTTTGTATCTGGCTTCAGCGTCAGCCAGTGAGTGGCCGCACATTAATCGCCACAGAAAGATCATCCAAGTTCCATGCCCAACGATAAGTATCCTCTTGTCTCCGTAGAACTCACGCAGGTGTGACAAGAAAGAGCAGATCATAAGCTCTATATCAGTGCCGTTTTGCCCACCGGGAGCTCTGTAGTGATACCAACCCTCTCTTTCACTGATAGCCCGTTCCTTCGGATAATACTTGTCTACATCTTCCTCAGTCATGGCGTGCCAAATACCTCGCCACAATTCGTCGAGTCGAAATTCAATATTTGGCGTTACTTCTGGGTACATCAAGGAGAGGGTCTCCTGCGTGCGAACAAAAGTAGAGCAGAGATAGGCATCAAACTTGCCATATTTTGCTCTCAGATATTCGCCTGTCACTCGAGATTCCTCCTTTCCTTTTTCCGACAAAACAAATTGGTGGTTGGCTTTGTTCTCAAAAGAGATGTCTGTAGGGCCTTTAACATTACCCTCAGATTCTCCGTGACGAACCAAAACGATCAATGATGGTAAACTCATATTTTCTCCTTTTTCAAAGTTCAACTTCTAATAACAAGGTAGTAGAGAAATACTTTCCTCGCTTGGAGATGTCGTCAATTTGATGTATTTTTTGTTATCTTCTAAAAAGACTTTAAAATACAAGCTTGCAAGTGAACCAGAAGTGTACTAATATCAGTTCGCTTTATGAAAGAAATAAAAGGAGTTTTAAGACAATTAGGATTTAGCGGTATTGCCGAGAAAATTTACCTTACCCTTCTCAAAAAGGGTTCTTGCTCTATAGCTGAATTGGCTCAATTAACAGGTAAACATAGACCGGCTATATACAAGAGCTTGCCCGAACTTACATCTTCCAACCTCGTAAGCAAATTTGTGAAAGGTAAGAGAATTGTCTACAAAGCAGAATCACCTGCCACTATTTCCGCTCTATCTAAAAAACAAATTGAAAATGTAAATCTAGCTTTACCAACTCTACTTGATGTTTTTCACAACAAAGACAGGAAACCCAAAATTTCCTTTTTTGAAGACAAAGAAGGTATCGCCACTGTCTATGAACAGCTTATATCTGGAACTAAAAAGGGGGAGGTTGTTTACCGCTATGAATCACCAAAAGATTACAAGAAGAATAAACGCTATTACCCATCACTTTATTGGAAGCGAGCTGGAGCTACGGGGGACATAGATAAATATGTAATCACAAATCTTAAAACTCACGAAAAGAGACATAAAAATTTGAACAGGTTTTCAAAGGCAGTGAGTATTCCTTTTGAGGACAACATCACTCAAATCATCGGGAATGGGAAAGTGATTTTTATTGATTACGATACCGAGACTGCAGTTGTTATAGAAAATGACAGATTTGTAGATTTTCAGAAATCTATTTTTAAGATGCTTTTTGAGAAGCTTTAGAAAGATCAGATAAAAAAGCTAAAGAGTGTCTATTTTGTAGATTGACTTAGGCACAAAATAGCTAATAAATGTTAAACTTAAGGTATGGAGACAAAAAACTATATAAGTGATTCTATAAAGGGAATTGAAAGAAATGATAACAAAGATAGGATATTTACAACAAAATGGGGTGAATCATTATTGTCAGTGCTTTTTGATGGCATAAGCTCTGCACCAGAAGCGAACAAGGGAATAGATCTAGCAGTAGATTATATTGAAAAAAATTACATAAAACTATCTTCATTAAATATATACAATCTTTCTGATATGATGTTTGAATCTAACTTGATAATTGCAGAGTCAAATTTAGATAGTCCTTTTACTACATACAGTGCAATATATATTTCTGGTAAAGAGAACTTGGCAGTAATTTCTAATCTTGGGGATTCACGCATATACGAAATCAGTCCACAATATATCAAGCAATTATCCGAAGACGATAGCCTTATGCATAACAAAAATGTTGTCACTAAATACTTGGGAATGTTAGAATTAGAGAGAGAAGATTTTTCTGACCTTCAAGTAGATATAAAAGATAAGAAAATGTTACTTTGTTCAGATGGTTTTTATACAATACTAGAAAAAAATCTATCAAGATTTCATAGTATATTAAATTTTAAAAATTCATTGAACATAAAAAAATCTCTTTCTGCTGAAATTAAAAATAAAAATCTAGATGACTCTTCCTATATCTTGATTTATTAATATGAATACAACTTTTAAATCTGAGAGAGAATTAGTATCTTGCATAACATCTTATTTGGACTTGAACAATGATTCTTTCCTAAAAGGAAGAAACCAAAAAGTTTTTACTGAATTAAATTTAGGATATGGTATAGCTGATGTCGTAGCCGTAAGCTACGATCAGACAAATTTGCAGAGAAAAAATTTTCTAGCTTATTTTGACATATCCTTATTGAACCTAATTGGAAAAGAAAAAAAAGTGTCTTTTGATGATATTGTATACATTACAAAATCTCCAGAGAAAAAAATAAGGTCTGCATTGTCTTCTTTGATGGAAGAAGAATTCATTATTTATAGGAAAGGTCACTATATATCACACAAAAAATACCAAGATATATTAACGGATTCAGTAGCCATAGAAGCCAAACTCCATAATTGGAAACAGGCTCTTAAACAAGCTTACAGATATAAATGGTTTTCAAACAAATCATTTGTATTTCTCCCCTACGAAAATATAAAAATTCCATCTGAAAATATTGAGATATTTAAGAAATATAATGTTGGTTTAGCAAGTGTCTCAAGAGATAGGGGTATTGAAGTAATATATACGCCTGTTGAAACCGCTCCCGTATCAGAGAATATGAGAATAGCTCTTAACGAACACTTACTATTTCAGACTGATTTCTGATTATTTTATTACCGATAGCCATGTTGCCAGATGGTAATTAGAACTTTCATCGTCTAGATATACTCCTTTTGATTCAAGGTCATGGTATAGCCCCCTTGATTTCTCCACAATCTCAATGAAATATTTTGAACGATTAGAAACCTCTCTAGAGTTTAGTTCTTTAAGTTGTCTTGAAATTTCAACTAGATAATTTTTATGAACATCTGGTCTATGTGTATTCCATTGATACCCCTCAGTCAAGATTACATCGGAAAATACATTATCTTGATTTTTTATAAGATTTAAGAGTCCTTTGCCACGAAAGATTTCTATTTGACGAGCTTTAATAAAATTAAGAATCTTCCCAGAGTAATACCAACCCTCAGAAGCTCCCCCATTACTTTCTTCGGTAAACCTTTTTATGCTAAATTTCCGAAGATTTTCATAAGTACCAATAGTAATATAATCAATGTCTGCCATGGTAGAAAAAACCAGAGCATCGATATTAGAAAATCCAAGCATGGTTTTAAAATCCTGCTTTTTCAATGTAGTAAGAATTTTACTAAGATTTATATAGTATTTATAATCAGTACTAATTTTTTTCTTAAATTCTAAGTTTGATTCACATACCACATAATATCCATCAAAACAAATGTCCATATCCGTCAATTCTTGTAATAGTTTTTCAACATCGCTATCATTATCAATTACTGAACCAATAATAGGAATGGTCATGAAATATAAAATATTTTCTTTTCTTTCTTTTGAAATTCTCTTATTAATTTCTTTTATAAGACGCCCGGTTCTATCAGGATTTTCTGGATCTATATATATATTTGGTATCAATATATTTTTAAAACCGAGTTTTTCTTGAAATTTAACTCCAGCCATAACAGCATCAAGTGTGCTGACCTCAGTATCTTCTGTCTTGTGATTTATCGGATGGAACCCATATGTATCGAGCTTGCCCCCTAATGAGTCCTTACCTGCGTAAAATTGAAGATCCAAAAAAGAAACGGGTAAATATTTGTCTGGCGAATATCCACTTAAAATCTGCCCTATTTTTTCTTTTTCAATACTAAATGCGGACAATATAAAACCATCACCAATATTATTTTCGAAAAATGCATCTAGTGCCCATTTATGATTATGACCGAGTTGATGTAACAATTTCATATTGATAAGTATATTATAATGTTTTGACAAGCATCTCTACATTCCTAGGTCGGCCTGACGGATTAATCATTAAGGTAGCAAGAAAAAAATTGTTTAGCGAATCATTTGGTATGAGATCAAAAATATTATTTTTACTTAAAAATTTTTGCTCGATTTCTGCCTTGGTATTACCAAATGGATGTTTTTGATAGTAAAGTCTATACGCAATAACGCCTAAAGAAAAGAAGTCTGTACGATAACTTATTGTATTTTTATCTCGACTATATTGCTCGGGAGCGGCATAATCCCAACTCATAGGCTGGCTATCTCCAGTAGCAGTGAGTGATTGCGCCGATAAATCTCTTGCGATCCCAAAATCTAATATGACAGGTTTATTAGATTCAAGAATTTTTATGTTTTTTGGCTTAAGATCTCTGTGTATAATTCTTTCGACCCAAATTGGCTTTAATATGTGGGCAACATTTTTAATTAAATCTTTAACCTTGCTTACATCACCCTGATATGAATTCATAATATCCTGAAGATCAGGGGCATCGATGTATTCTTCGAAAAGAATTGGTTTACCTTGATAATCTTCAATTTTAATTATTTTTGATATCCCATCTACAGAATTAAATCTGCTTAAAATATCCAATTCCTGTATATCCCTAGAAGTGCAGTCAATAAAGACTTTCATTGCCATCTTTTTACCGCTCTTGTCTTTAATAATGTAAACAGTCTTTTGCCCACCATTAAAACAATTCAGCACTTCCGCTATGTCATATCTCTTTTGAAAATCTACTGTTAGTGTCTGCATTTAAAATGATATTAGCATCTTCAATAATTTACTGCACTACCCATGCAGTAATTGTGAAAAACTCCTATTTTAATCCATTTTGTAGGTGAAATAATGTATGAGTGGAAGAAACATTGATAATAAATAATCATGATGACTTGCTAGTCCTCGAAGATACAGCTGTAATTGCCACTGCAAGTGGAGTACAAGTTAGAGATATTGCATACACTGTTTTAGACCCATTTTTCGGAGAATTTCATGTGCAGAAAAGTGCCAATGCGTGGTGGATGGATAGAAGAAAAGTCGAAAAACTTATTGCCGGCTTTAAAAGTAATTTACCCGTTACGGCAGCTTGGGTTTATGCCGAAATCACCAAAGGTCAGTGGCAATATTTTAACGAGATACACCCTGAGTTTTCTGCCATAAAAGATGCTTGTGAAGATGTGGCGGAAGGAAAGCAGATGATCAGATTTATGAACACCTTAAACGAGGAGGGTGTGAAAGATTTAGCGACCGTCAGATGGTTTTTGGAAAGACGACATCCTAGATTTGCTCAAAAAGCTCGTGTGCCGGATGGAACAGAAGTGCTACAACCCCAGATAAATAATGTGAATATTGCTACAGGTATTCAGATAGATACGAAGGAAATAATAAAAGCTCTCAAAGAAGCCGCCCGAGAGGTATTTGGAACAGATGAAGGGGTTGATGAATTAATAGCTAACGGAATCGTGTCAGATTTATCGCAAGGGCATAATAAGGTAAAAATGGAGTAAAACTCTCAACCCCGAGGCACCCAAGGGCAAATATTGGGTGATTTAGGGAGTTAACTAAGTAAATATGTCTTGAATATAGTCATCCAGACATTTTTTGAGTCGCTATTTACAAACTTACAAAATACTTGCAAAATCTTACAATTTTGATACAATGCGGCCAGAGTCACTGAACTGTGACCACTGGGTTTTCCCAGTCCGTTCCTTGAACTAGGAGTGCAAAATGTTCCGAAAGAAACAACCTATTCTGACTGCCACATACTGTAGTCAGTTGGAGAACATTCGTCAGGCCATTGAAGTGTTTACCGGCAAAAGGGTCTCAATCGGGCAGATGGATTTCAATACCTGCCATGGCAAGGTTAAGGTTGGAGTAGAGGAAAAGGAGGGAGTTTTTGTCTTTGGCAGGAACGATCTTCTTGATTTCAACCTTCATCTTAATCCTGTCGACAACAGTCGATGGATTACTGCTCTGTTTGAAGATGGGAAGGCTAAGGTCATAGACCAAGCCAGACCCAACAAGCGGAGAGGTGGCCAAGTTACGATGCGGTGGGTCGGCTATTCCTTCATCGATCGCTGGGAAGAACCCCTCCATTTGAGACAAGTAGAGATAGATGCCGGTAATCATTACCTTTCCCTAGAAAAGTATCTGGACTTGCCGCCTGCATACTTCCATCAACTGCGAGTTGGTGATATCTTCGTCTGCGATCCGGGCACCCAGCGGCACATCGTAGTCGATGGGGTCAATGGACCCAATTTTGCTATTCCACTCACCGGCGACTTCAGCGGGACACGAGTGTACCTTGCTGAATACGCTGAGGTGCGGAAAGTGGAGTGAACATTCTTTTCGATTCTTTTGGTGGCCGAGCAAACCTTCGGGAATGCTCGGCTCCTGTCTTGGTCCCGCAGAATTTTTGTGGGACGATTCAGGAGAAAGGAGAAGTTCTTTGATATGGGATATATACTTGGAGTTTTTGCCAGCACCCCTCTCATTCTGGCTGGTCTAAAAAAGCCAGCTAGTGCCAATTTTGTCTTGATCGTTCTGGCAATTCTTCTTGCGTGGTTCGTTGCGTTTGTATTGAAAACCACGAGAGACGGTAAGCCAAATGTTGTGAGGCAGATGTTTATCACCTGGTCAGTCTGCGCCGGCCTCAGCATCATTGCTTGGCCGATCGTTGACTATTTCAGAATGAGAGGTATGTGAAATGGAACTTTGCTACGGCACAGATAAAAACATCCGCCGGCAGTATTCTCTGACTCGGCAGGAAGAACAAGGAGTCGCAGAACAAGGAGAGGATTTCGTTGCTCGCCAAATGCATTCGGTTGTGATCGAGATCAGCAAGCTCGGTGCAATCGACTACAAAATGCATCCTGATTTCTTTAAGGCCAACAGCCTTATCTGGATCTGGGTGCAGATGAATGTCGAGCGAGTCCAGTCGAACATCTACATTCTCATGGCTCGGCAGAGAATCTTCTCAATCAACGAGCTTGCTCAGAAGTTGGGAATGAATCCTTCATTTGTCGGCAGGCTTCTGGGGATGAAGGATGCCATCGGTTTTGGAGGATGGAACATCGACAATGTGTTTCGTCTCTCGTCTGTTCTCGATGCTCGCCCAGAACTACTTCTTCAGGCAAACCTCGCACAGGCGGTGTCAAATGAAGTGGTCAACTGGCAAATCTGACAAGTTCTTTTCATCGGCCTGATCCAGCATTATCGGATCAGGCCTCGCTTAAAGTATTTTTACAGAAGAATATTTTAAGGGAGAAATCCCTGTTGTAGTTCTTTCAAAACTGAGGCCTCTAGGCGGGCCTGTCAAACACATACGCCACCTTCCTTGAAGTTTAAGGATTGTAGAAAGGAGCTTTATGCTCAAAAAGTTGGAATGTAAGATAGAGAAAATTCTGGCTCGATCAAAGGTTCAGTTATCGGATCGAGACTATGGGCTTCTGTTAGATCGAGGATTTATGACAAACCTCGGACCTTTTGCCGGACTGCCTCGGATTGGCGATGTATTTGCCTTAACCGAATGTACAACAGCAGAAGGTAAAAGCGAGATTCACATCCACTATCTTCTTGGGAGATACCCGAGCCGTGGTTGGACTCTTGGACTTTCTCAACTCTATGGCAAAAGATTTGTTCTCAGAGAAAAGGAGTCTCTGGGTCCTGAATGGGCGATCATCACAATTCCCGAGAGAAAACCACTAATTCGAGATCATCAACGCTTTCTGCAAGGAGAAGCTCGGAAAATCGCTCGCTCTATCACCAAAGCATATCTTGATTAATACCGCCCCGAGAGCCGTTCGCTTTCCGGGCGGCTTTCATTTATAAAATTTAGGCAAGTGCGATATAAATAATCCAAAAAACAACTACCACACAAATACCGATAATGGTTTGTCTGCGTTTGGCTTTTTTAAGTAGAGGATCTTCAGGTTTTTGATGTTCGATAAAATCATCCGGGTTCTTATCTTGGTCTTTTAATAATTTCATCCCCACAGGAGTATCAGTGGGTATTAAATTATTCTGACCACAAGATGGACATGTTTTCTGCCAGGAATTACGACGCCAGATTGTGTAAATGATTCCTGGGATAATAAAGGTTAGCCAAAGGATGACTTCTATTAGACCATTGCCTTTCATTTTTGACTTTGGATCTCCAATAAATCCACAAGAGGAACAAATTAGTTTTTGAGCCATGTTATTTTAATAATTTATAAATATATACAAAAAGCCCCCACGGTAGAGCCGAAGCTCTCATACCAGTTTCCCGATATGGCGTATAAGGCGACCCGTGAGGGTTCTTTGTGCCTTATACGACTTTCTTCACTTTTCGCCATGTCAGTCCATAGGGCTGATTTAGGCTACTAAGTTTTATATTTAGTTGTGACTTCATATTATCAGTATTGGCATTTGAAGCCAAGCTACAGAAGGAGTAATATCGGGGCATGAGCAATGACAAAAAGGTCTCAGTTTTCTTTGAGAAACTGGATAAAAATAAACTTTTCCAAATAAAGATACGCAATATTCGAGCTGGATTTGGTATTGAAATTGATGGGTATAATTCTCTAAAAGATGGGTTTGGGTGGTTATTGAAAAAGGAATCGTGGGATGAAGATATGTTCAAAAAGAATGATGTGGATTATCAAAAACTTCAGAGTTTTAATAAGGCAAAACAGAATTTAATTGGAGACTTCAAAATACCACTAAGCTTTGTTGAATTTTTAGAAAGCAAAATAGTTTTTTCTGATAAAGTTCTAAAGAAATATTTCCTACCGAATAATTTTGGTTGCCTTCTTATTGAAAGCAGATTCCAAGATCAAGAATTCAATCCTGAAGAATACTGGAAAAAATCTGGCGAGCCATATGTAAAACTATTGATCCACAAAGGAGCCTCGAGAGACAGCGTTAAGGAATATATTTCTAAAAATTGGAAGAAAATTGAAAAGATTATTGGAAAAGAAGTACGAATCAGAAAAAGACCAATGTCTGAAAGGGATGGTCTCATTTTTGATTTTTCTAAAAAATCCAATGAAGCATTGGGTATAAAGCAATACGAAAAAAGCCGAGATATTGTGATTGCAAGACTAATGAAAGAAAACGGGTTTAGTGAAGTCACAGCCGAGATTGTCAGAAAGGTCGTATCACTGCAAAAGAAATTGCAGAGTTTGTGATTTTTAATTTGGAAGTTAAAAGTAGTCTACAGATTTTGTAGGTAGATTTACCATTGGCACTAGGTTCGCAGAAATGCGGCCTGCAGTGGCCACTCATAACAAACCGCCGAGTCGTCACTGCCTCGGCGGTTTGTTAATTATGAACACAAAAATTAATGAACAATTATTAGCATCAGCAGAAAAACTTGCAGAAATTATTTCAAGGATAATTCCGCAAGTAGTACAGAGAGAAGTTGAAAAGTCGAACTTAATTTCTCCCTATTATTAGAAAAGGTAACTGAGGCAAGTCTTTCTTGCCTCGACCCTGGGAATGTTGGCGAGGTTAAGTATGGTGAGGATTCTAAAACCATTCCTAGGATTGAGGCCGGAAAGACAAACCAAAAAAGAAAAATGACAAAACGAGAAATGGACTTAATAGTATCAAGTCTTTCAAAAAGACCGATAGCATTCCATCAAATATATGCGAAAGCACTGGGTGGAATAAATTCAGCTTTATTTTTCCAGCAGATATATTTCTGGGGAGATAAAGGCTGGAGAGAAGATGGGTACATATACAAGACAAAAAAGCAGATTGAAGGAGAAACAACACTTTCAATCAAGCAACAAGACCGTGTCAGAAGATTATTAGAAAAAATGGAGGTAATAAAAACTGAGCTTATAAAAGTTAATGGTTCTCCCACTCTGCATTACAAAGTAGACCTGGATATCCTATATAAGAGGATAATCGAATACTCCAAAAAGGAAGAAACCTCTATTACAGAGAATACAACAGAGAAGAATGTTTTCTCTTCAAAAAAAGAGAAAACATTTATTTCCTCGAAGGTAAAAGACGAAAGAATACCTAGAATTATAGAGAAATTCAGGCAGATGTGTCTAAAAGAAGTCAGCGTTGAACCTGTATTTGGGGTTGAAGAATATAAGATGGTCTCTAGGGCATTAAATAGCTTAAAAATGACGGAGGATAAAATCTATAATCTATTTAGGTGGTGGTTTGCACTAGGCAGATCAGATGAGGAGACAATTCATCTAAGAAAGGCTTTGTCTACTTATCAAATCAACAATTACAGGATAATAAACAAGTAACGGTTGGATGCTACCCACAGAATTCCTGTGGGTATGGGTAAATTGAAGTTAACATCCCTACCCTATTAGCAGTTAATTAAAAAGAAAAATGAACAATGTAGAAATGGAAACTAAAAACCCCTCAACTTTTCAGGGCGAAGGGCTTCTAGCAAACGATGAGCAGATTTTGCTTTCGTCGCTTCAAATATACAAGCGACGAGAGGCAAAAGCAACTGCATCAGTAAAGAAATTAAGAGCGGTGATTTATGCCAGAGTCTCCACCAAAGAGCAGGCTGACGAAGATAAAACATCTCTTCCAGCTCAATTAGAAAAGTGCAAGGCTGTCATAAAATCCAAAGGCTGGGAATTCATAGAAGAATACCAAGATGGAGGAATTTCTGGTCACCTTACAGACGAGCGGCATGGATTGCAATCAATGCTTAGAGATGCCAGAGAAAAGAAATTCGACTTAATCGTAGTTAAAGATTTTGACAGATTTGCTCGCAATAAAGATTCAGCCGCTATTATCAGGCAAGAATTAAAAGAGTTGGGTATCCAAGTTTACAGCTTGAATACTCCGATTGAACCGAGGTCGAGAAACACCTACGATCCGGATGAGGATGATATGGCTACCATCACTGAGACCATCTCTGATATGCGATCAGATTTAGAGCGTAAACAAATTCGCAGAAGAATGAAAGAAGGGAAAGAAAATGTAGCCAAAGCTGGCTCTCTGCCAAATCGAGTTCCTTATGGGTATAAGGTCAATAGGTATTTTGAAGGACGAAAGGCCAAAAGAGAGATCGTGATTGATGAGGAAGCGGCCAGTCGTGTTAAATTCATATTTTCTGAATTTATTTCAGGAAAGGGAGTAAGGAAAATCACGATTGAAATGAACAATAAAGGTTGGAAATCTCCTAAAGGTGGATTATGGTCAAGCAGAGGGATAAAGTATATTTTGGGAAATGCGGTATATATTGGCAAAGTTTTGTGGGGTTGGAGGCACGCAAAATATGCGATTACTAGGGAGTGGATTGCTAAAGGCAGAGAGGGTTATATGGGAAATGGTAACCATCAACCAATAATCGATAGAGTAATTTTTCTGAAGGCACAGGAAATCAGAGCCAGCAGAAACAGAGGAGCTAGGGGCGGAGTTGAAAGATCGAGAGGGATACTTACTGGCATAGCCAAGTGCATTCGTTGCGGCCATGGAGTCAGCTATCAGAAAAGAAGACATTCACGGAAAAATAAAAATCCAAATTGGAATGACACCGTCACCCATGAATATGTCTGTACTGGGTACAAGTATTCTGGGATTTGTAGTCCTAGAGTTATGTCTGCGACAAAACTTGAATCAGAAGTTCTGAATCACATCAAAAATCTCTACTGTCATCCGAAAGTTCAAGAGAAAATCGTGTACGATAGAAATGATTATATAACTGGCGACCGAGAAAAAGAGATCAAGAGGTTAGAAAGAGAAATCATGCTCTATCCAGAAAAGGAAAATAGACATCTTGAGGCTTATGAGAAAGGGGTTGAAAGCCTAGAGCAATACCAAAATAGTATTGCCCGATTAAGAGAAGAAAACATGAAAATGCATGTGGAGAGGGATAGTCTCACATCATTATGTTCCCTCTCCGCACAAAAGGAAGCGGTAATGGCAAAATTGGTCGAATCGATGAAAGATTTCGATACCTTTTGGAATGCGCTCCAGCTCGATGAAAAGAAGCTTATATTGCGATCAATTATCAGAGAAATACGAGCAGGTGACGGAAAGGTTGAAATCGATTTTATCTTGTAAACTAGGGCTTATTTAGCGATTTAGGAGGTTAGAGAAAGAGCTATCTTAACAAAGATAGCTCTTTCGTTTTAGGACTTACCCAGCTTGGCCATATTCTCATTATGTTCTTTTGTCCCAATTAACCCACACTTCTTGAACTTCTTTCCTGAACCACACCAACATGGATCATTCCTACCTATATCTTTCCTCTGAGGTGAGGCGTTCGAGTTTGTTATTTTAGCAGCCTGAACCATGACATTGTTTGTCGACATGGTAGAAATAGGTGTGTTGGCAAGATTTTTAAGCGCTTCTTCCGCTGCATGCTCTATAGCCTCCTCCATTTCCTTGAATAGTTTCAAGCCCTCTTTTTTATACTCCACAAGAGGATCGCGCTGACCATAAGCACGAAGGTTTACCGAAGAGCGAAGATAGTCCATCACTTCCAAATGCTCCACCCAAAACATATCGTAAACTTGGAGTTTAGCTGCACGCACCCGTTCATCCTGTTCCTCCATCAATATTTTTCTTCTTCTTTCGTAGAAAGTCCGGCGTTGGAAGTTTAAAACATCATCATATTCAAGTACATGTTTACGGGCATCAAAATTTAGGCCTTCTATTTTCTCCTGAGCACTTTCGAGAGAACGAGTGATCAGCTTATTTTCAATCGGTTCATCTTCGGGGATACCGAGGCGCCCCATCATACGCTTCACCATATCGGAAGCAAAAACCCGCATTATATGGTCCTCCATCGATACAAAAAATTGAGTTTGGCCAGGGTCACCCTGCCGACCAGACCTGCCTCGAAGCTGATTGTCGATACGACGAGCATCATGTCTCTCTGTACCAAACACTACTAAACCACCCAAAGCTTTCACTTCCTCATACTGTTCAAGAGAAGAAGGATTGCCTCCGAGCTTGATGTCGACTCCTCGACCAGCCATATTAGTAGCGATCGTCACTTTTCCTTTCGCTCCGGCTTGAGCGATAATTTCGGCTTCCCTTTCATGGTTTTTGGCATTGAGAAGTTCGTGCGCAACACCTTCCGTTTTCAAGTAATCACTTAAAAGCTCATTGTGCTCGATCGAGATAGTACCAATAAGAACTGGTTGACCATTCTTCTGCAACTCTTTTATTTTTCTAGCTAAAGCTTTCCACTTACCTTTTTCTGTCTGGAATATAAGATCATCACGATCAATCCTTTGAGCTGACTTATTAGTAGGAATTACTACAGTATTTAATCCATAAACCTTATAAAATTCTTCGCGAGAAGTATAAGCAGTACCGGTCATGCCTGATAGTTTTTGATACATCCTAAAATAGTTTTGATAGGTTATAGAAGCATAGGTTTTTGACTCTTTCTGGACAGACACTCCCTCTTTTGCTTCGATGGCTTGATGTAGACCTTCCGACCATCTTCGCCCAGGCTGCATCCTCCCGGTAAATTGGTCCACTATCACGACTTCGCCCTCCCTGACTACATACTCCTTATCGCTATGATATAGAGCTTTCGCCTTAAGAGCAGTCTCCAAATGATGCACAAATTTGACTCCTCCTTCGGCACTCCCAGTACCTACGGCATAAATATTTTCAATACCCAAGATTTGTTCTGTTTTTTCTATACCAGCATCAGTAATGAATACTGAGCGCATTTTTTCGTCCACAGTATAGTGCTCCTCCGGTTTTAGTCTAAGAGCCACAGAAGCAAACTTTTTATAGAGATCCCCTGATTCGGCAGACGGAGCAGAAATAATAAGAGGAGTGCGCGCTTCGTCTATAAGAATAGAGTCGACCTCATCGACAATAGCAAAAGCATGATTTTTTTGACGAACCAGTTTTGCGTCATACTCCAAATTATCGCGAAGATAGTCGAAACCGAATTCACTGTTAGTGCCATAGGTTATATCAGCATCATAAGCCTCCATCCTCGAGACGGGACGCAGAAATTCGTGCACGATATGGAAAGCTCCAATTTCATCCCTCTCTTTATCCTTCTCCGTATGAGCGGGATCATATACAAAAGAAGAATCATGAGAGAGGACTCCCACTTTTAATCCTAAAGCATTATAAATTTGCCCCATCCATGTAGCATCGCGACGAGCAAGATAATCGTTTACCGTAACCACATGGACACCCTTTCCAGAAAGAGCATTGAGATATGCAGGTAAAGTAGCTACGAGAGTTTTCCCTTCTCCAGTTCTCATCTCTGAAATATTTCCATTATGTAAAACCACTCCTCCCATAAGTTGAACATCGAAATGTCTTTGACCAAGCGTCCTTCTGGAGGCTTCCCTCACCACAGCAAAAGCTTCTGGTAAAATATCGTCAAGACTCTCTCTTCCGCCAACTGGCGGATTTAATCTATTTTTAAATTCAGCAGTTTTTGTCAAAAGTTCAGAGTCACTCAAAGCAGAAGTGACGACTTCGAGACTATTTATTTTTTCGATTATAGGCTGAAGAGCTTTGATTTCCTTATCGTTCTCGTTGCCAAATATTTTAGCCAAAAATGACATAATGGGCACATATTAGCATAAAAAGCTTTGATTTTCTCTTTTAATTCACCCCTTTCGGCACCTCGCAAAGCCTCGGGCCACTTTCCCCTTATCAAGGGGAAAGAATACCAAAAGAAAAATTCCTCGTGAGAGGAATTTTTCTTTAAGTGGGAAGAGGACAGTTAAGCTCTCTTCTTCTTTGTAGCTTTCTTTTTCTTAGAAGCTGCTTTCTTTTTCTTTGCTGCCATAATAGTTTTGAGTTTTGTTTTTTAAGTGCACTTGAATTTTTTTAAAAAATATTTTAAAAAAATTCATCTCGACCTGTATTAATTATCTCGCAAAAAAAAATATTTAGTAACTATTTTTTAAAAAAGTGTGGATAACTCAAAAACGTTTGCAAAATTTTTTGCAAACGTTTTTGAGAATTTTTAATTTTTATTCCGTCGTCGCGCGGCCAGCGGAAGCTTTCTCCATGTTACAAATGTCATCGTGAGTGCGAACCGCTGGCCACGCGATGAAAGAACTTACACTCAATGTAAGCTAAAAACTATTTTAAATCAAGGAAAAATAACACCTTTAATATCTAACTTCGATACCGCGCTCAACACGACGTGGATCGGAGAGATCACAATTGTTGTAACCCCTAGAGTAAATGTATGTTGATGCATTAGGGTTTTTAGTGACAGTAACAATAACGCAGGCATTAGTAGGGTTGGCTCCATTATTAAATGTGAGGCCAAAAACACTAGTAGGATTACTGCTACCTCCACCCCCTATCCTAGAGAGAGTAGTGGTACCTGAAATAGCTTGACCGCCGGCAACAGAAGGATTCCCTGCACATGTTATAGAGTTCAAAGTGGAGGTAGAGAAAGCATTGGTTTGTCCATCCCAATAAAGGGCGCACTCGATACCAGCATCAGCAGCAAAAATAGCATACTGTGATTCCCTATTTGAAGTAGCGAACTGAGTTTCTTTTACAGAAATATTGATGACTGAGAAAGCAATAATGGTAAGTGAAGCCATGATGATAACGGCAATGAACATGGAGTAACCTGCTTTAGATTTTGAGAACGTATGGAAAGATGGAAAGATGGAAAGATTTTTCATATATTTTAGAACCAATCCATTAGGATAGTTTTGGTTTTGAAGGATTTTTGGGTGGCACCACGAGTCCATGACACCAAAACTGTAACTAGGGCCTCATTACCTGCTATTTTTTCTATCTGGACTTCCCTTTTAAACTGAACAACTGGCCAACTTCCATTGTATCCGTAAAGAAAAGTGGAAGTATTTTGACGAAGGAAAGAACAAGAAGAAAAACCTCCAGAGCAAGCAGAGAGGAAGACTCCACCTGGGCCAGTAGCATCAACCATACAAGTTTTGCCAGGAAAACAAGGGTCACTGGAAATGTCGGCAATACCCGTCAACCAATTATTAGAGCCGCCATTAAAAGAATTTAACGCATTGGCGTCACGCATGTTTCTTATAATCTCGATTGCCTCTTGAGCTAAATAAAAACCTCGCGCTTGATCTTTAGCCGAAGAAGCACCAACGAGACCAATGCGCACAGCCGAAGCAGCACCAGCAATAGCCAACGAAACTATTGCAATAGCTACTATAGTCTCAAGTATCGTGAATCCTTGAGCTAAATTTCTGGTTTTTAATTTTGTAATTTTCATTAAATTTTCAGTGTCTCAATTTTAAATGTCGAGTTCTCTTTGAGAGATCGTGGTTTGGATATCAAAAACCGATTGTTCTCCTGGTTTATCACCGGCAAAACCCTTCAGCACCAGTATAGCGTAGGGTTGATTACTGTCCCCCTTAGTAGTATTGAAGACATAAAACCTGGCATATTGGATAGTAACTTCAGAAGAAGTGATGGGGTCATAGGAAGCACCACTATTAGTGGACTGCTCTAACTTATTGTTTTGAAAACGGTAGATAGTAGGAGTCGAACTAGTACTGACAGCAAAAAAAGTATCACCATTGTTACAGCTTTGAGGAGAAGTAAGCGTTCCGGAAGAGCCACAGTGAAATACTGTAGCAAAACGTATAGTACGAGTCATGTTTTCGATCGAATAATTAAGATCATTTATGACTGAGGATAGAGCTTGGGATTTATTATTGGCACTATAAAGACCAACGAGTGACCCTATGGCGATAGTAACAGTAGTCACAAAAATCCCCAAAGCAACTATTATTTCCACCAAAGTAAAACCCCCACTCCGCATCTCCCTTTGGTCGAGCTTCGCGGGGCAAGCTTTTTTAAATTTGTAATTTGTAATTTTCATTCAATTTTCAATGCCTCAATTTATAAACCTTGGACAGAGACGCTGCCAGTGGACTCGACCTTTACAGAAGAAACTGCCCCAGCAGGTGAGACTAAATAAATGATAGCAGGAGGATTAACACCGTTTGAATCATTTCCACCATTATTCATAAACCTTATGCGGGAAGTGGCACTAGGCCTTCTGAAAGTAACGGACATTTGGGTAAAATTGCCTCCAAAACAGGAAGAACCATTGTTACCGCAAACATTTTGCCTCACTACCCCGTTTAACAGTGTCACGTCCTGATTTGGCTCGCCGTTATCAAACCGACCATTTAGATTTGAGTCGGTAAAATATTTAAAAATATTGGTTGCATAACCAGAATCGAAGTGGACCCCATAAGAAGCAGCAAAATTCTGAGGGCTACCAGTAGGTTTGACGGCAAGGCTTTCGACTTGAGCTTGACGTACAGCCAAAACTACATTGTACGTTTGATTTTTAAGATTTAACTTATCGGCAAACTGACGACGGCTGCCGAGAAGTATGCCTGACAACACCGTAATAAGAGCGATGCTGACTATTAACTCCACTAGGGTGAAACCACGTTTGGATAAGGAAAGATGGAAAGATGGAAAGATGGAAAGATTCATTAGAAATTTACTAGATTTATTTTAAATATAAAAACTAAGAGAGTGGCAATGATGAGAAAAGGAGCAAAAGGCAGTTCAGTTTTCATGCCCATATTATAACCCTTCTTAAACAATTTTTTATACACAAAGGCCAACAAAACATATGTGGCTCCTATCCAAAAGGAAAGAAAAATGGCAGAAACGCCTGAGGAGAGGCCAAGAAGCGCGCCCATACCAACCATGAACTTTACATCCCCTAGACCCATCATGCGCCCCTTGGAAAAAAACCAGATAAGAAAGAAAGGGAAAGGAATTATGAAAGCAGCAAGAAAAAATGGAAAGATGCCCGCCTGAATGACAGGGTCGGGCAGGCAAAGATTTGTAATATAAGCATAGAGAAAAGAAATTACAATAAATAGGTAGACAGAGGGGTCGGGAATGATTTTATGGCGAAGATCGTAGATAAAGATAAACAAGAGTATAAAAAATATCAAAGAAAGAAGAAAAGATTGAAAAAGGGAAAAATTAGAAAATAAAAAAAGCCAAACAAAAGTAATTCCCGATATGAGTTCAGCGAGAAAGTACTGGATAGAGAAGTGAGAATAACAGTGAGAACAGCGACCTTTAAGAGCAAGGTAAGAAAAAATAGGGATAAGATGATACCAAGAAAGTGGTACGGAGCAAGAAAGGCAGACAGAATTGCCCTGTATGAAAGAGAGTCCAGTGTTGTAACGCAGAACTATGACATGTATAAAACTACCGATAGCGGCTCCGATAATAAAGGCTGTCGCTAAATAAATAAATTCCACCTATCAAGTATAACAAAAAACGGCTCTTTCTGGAGAGACCGTTTTTTGTTTAATCTATACTAGACTAGATATTACGGACATACTGAAGCAGAAGCACCGATAGCGCCACCTACAGATCTAGATGCGCCTGTCGAGTCAACACACCAGTAGGCAGTATCACCATTGAGCTCTGCTTTGATAGCGTAAGCCGTGTTGGTAGAACCACAAACTATAGTAGTACCTGAAGGATAGTTGCCTGTATTTACATAAGTAGCCATGCTTGAAGCAGTATCAGCGAACATACCAGCGTTACATGCAGTTTGGGTACCACCGTAGTTGCTGTTGGTATCGTAATAAAGTTCAGCAGAAGCACGAGCTCCCGAGAGCTGAGCTTTTACCTTAGCATCGTTTCCTCTACCTCTTGCTGTATTGAGAGAGGCTAGCACTACAGAAGAAAGAATACCGATGATGGCGATAACCACCAAGAGCTCAATCAAAGTAAAACCTCTATTTTTCATTTTTCGTAACATATTTTTCTTATAACTTCTTAATAAATAATTATGACCTGTGACATTCATAATTATAACTCTTTAAGTTCGCTTAAGAAATTCTGGTGTGGATATCTATAACCCAGCTGAAGAAGCAATATTATATATAGGCATAAGAACTGATGCCAAGAGCACTCCAACACCAAGACCGAGAACTACTATCATTACCGGTTCAATAAGGCCGACTAAGGTATCGACAGCATTCATCACTTCTCGCTGATAAAATTTGGCCATAGTTTTAAGGATGTTACCGAGTTCTCCTGACTCCTCACCCACCCTAACCATCTGGACTAATATATTGGGAATTTCTTCATGACCTGAAAGGGAGTCAGAAAGAGAGCTGCCAGTTTTTACCTTCTCAAAACAATCGGTCATAATGTCCTTATAGATCTGATTTTCAATGATAGAAGAAGTGACCTCGATAGACTTGAGCATCGGAATGCCAGAGATGATCATAGTGCTCATGTTGTCGGCAAATCTTGAAAGATAGAGTTTGCGATAAAGGTCGCCAAGATATGGCACATCGAGACGGAATTTAGAGATCCATTCTTTACCTTCAGGAGTAGAGACATACCAAGCAATCGAACCTAATAAGACCAGAATAAGTGTAATCGCGATCAAGCCATTGTTTATCAAGAAATCACTGACTCCGAAGACGATTTTAGTATAGAAAGGCAAATCTTGACCTGTATCTTTAACAATAATTGATATTTTAGGAATGATGACTGTAAACATGAGGACCATAACCCCGACAAAGGTCATGATGACGAAAGCTGGGTACACTAGTGCGTTTTTAGCTTTCGAGGCTACTTCATAATTTCTATCCAAATAATCGGCAAGATAGGAAAAGGTTTCATCTAAACGGCCTGATTCTTCACCAGATTTGACCATGTTGACGTAGAAGTCGGAAAAAACTTCTGGATGTTTGGACAAAGCTCCGGAAATAGAATTACCACCCTGAAGATCGTCAACAATTTCGATCAAGGCATCACGCAGTTTTTCATTTTCTGCCTCAGCAGCGATCAATTTAAAAATACGCAAAGCTGATACCCTAGCTTCAAACAAAGTGGACATCTGACGAGAAAGGATCACTATCTCTTTATTAGAAACTTTATTGAAAAATGGAAGCTTATGGAGGAAACTGCTCTTTTCTTCCTTTGGTTTTATAGATGAGATAACGAGTCCTTGTTTCTGCAAAGAGCTTATAGCTGCATCCGTAGAGAAAGCATCTATAGTTCCTTCTTTTGAAACTCCTCCATTATCAATTACTTTATAAGTAAAAAGCATAAAAATTTTATAACATTTTCTCCAGAGTTTTAGGGTTATTCGAATAGAGATAAGCGTTTTCAATGGAAACTTCTCCTCTCCTTATGAGATCCACCAAACAACGATTCATATCGATCATTCCCTCCTTGGAACTCGTCTCTACCACTGTATCTATTTCGTGAGTCCTTTTATCTCTTATAAGATTAGAAATAGCATTGTTATTTATTAGAAGCTCATAGGCTGGCAAGAGGCCACCAGAAACTCGAGGGATAAGACGTTGAGAGAATATACCAGAGAGAGAAGCTGCGAGTTGAATACGGATTTGATTCTGTTGAGCAGGAGGAAAAGAGTCGATAATACGATCAACAGTAGAAGAAGCACTGTTGGTATGGAGAGTAGCAAATACCAAGTGACCAGTTTCCGCAGCGGTGACAGCAGCCGACATCGTTTCGGCGTCCCTCATTTCACCTATCATAATAACATCCATATCCTCACGGAAAGCATCCTTCAAGGCTTCGTGAAAATCAGGAGTATCGTCCCCTATCTCCCTTTGGTCAATTATCGATTTCTTAGGAGAAAAAATGTATTCGATCGGATCTTCAATAGTAACAATATGTTCTAGCCGTTCTTGATTTATTATTTCTACAAGAGAAGCAAGAGTAGTGGATTTGCCGTGACCAGTAGGGCCAACCACAAGAAAGAAACCGGAATGCTTCCGGGCAAAAAATTCGATCGATTCCGGTAGAGAGAGTTCCGATATAGTGCGTATTTTTTTCGGGATAGCACGCATAGCTAAACAAATACGGCCCTGCTGAATAAAGATGTGGCTTCTAAACCTCTCGCTGCCATGGACATAAGCGAAGTCGACCCCTCGACGTTTTTTAAACAGTTCTTTTTTTGCAGGAGGAAGAATAAAATCAATTATTTTTTCCATAGCACTCCTGTCGAAAGCTGGATGTTTGCTGAGAGGTATTAGTTCCCCAGCTATCCTAACGACAGGAAAGCGACCCTCCGATACATGTAAGTCGGAAGCTCCCTCTTTCATGACCAGATCGACTAAGCTATCGAGATCTTTTGCGTAATCCATATTTTAATTGGCATTAAGAATCTTTTTTACTTTTTCAACTACCTCAGACGGAATAGCCGTAGCTTTAATAATGTAACCATTGACCCCAAAACTTTCAGCTTTCTTTATTTCTTCCGGATCGCCCTGATTGGTGAGCATCACTATTTTCATACCCCCCGCCAATTTTTCCTTCCTAATTTGTTCCAATACCGACAAACCATCCATACCTGGAATAATGATGTCGAGAAGGAGGAGATCGGCAGATAAATTGTCCTTTAATTTTTTGAGTAATTCTTCCCCGTTGTAGAAAGACTCTACATCGATACCCTCTTTCTTAAACTTCAGGACATACATATCGAGAAGAAATTGATCATCATCTACTATTATTATTTTATATTTTTTCTCTTCTGTCATGTTTACTTATTATAACGTATTTATTTCCTCAAATGGAATTTCTCTATCAAATGCCTTTAGGATCGCATCTTCCTTCATGGTAAGCATACCTTTATTACGAGCGATTTTCCAAATATCCTGCTCGGTCGGATTTTTCAATATAGCCTCTTGTATATCCTTATCGATTTCGAGCACTTCCATCACCGGAGTACGGCCTCGTACTCCGTTTGGACAATCAGGACCGGGAGCTATCTCAAAAACTTCTTTACCAATTTTTATATCTTTAACAAAATTGGGTGGTAAGGTTGAAAATTGTTTTTCGATCATCACTTTCAAGGCGCCATCTACCGGGACAGATTTGCCTGCTCCAGGACAGAGGCTTCTTACCAACCTTTGAGCAATAGAAAGTATCAGGGTAGGAGCAATAAGGTAAGGATCGACACCCATATCAATAAGACGGGGCACGGCTCCTACTGCAGTATTAGTGTGAAGAGTAGAAAGCACTAGGTGGCCAGTGAGAGCGGCTTGGATGGCAAGCTGCGCAGTTTCTTTATCTCTAATTTCACCCACCATTATGATATCTGGATCCTGACGGAGAGTGGTACGCAAGCCATTGGCAAATGTATAGCCTATTTCAGGGCGCACCTGCGATTGACTCATACCTTCTATATTGTATTCGATCGGATCTTCCAGAGAGAGGACATTGGAATGTTCGCGATCAAGTTCATTCACCATGGAATAAAGAGTGGTGGACTTTCCGCTTCCAGTCGGGCCAGTAATAAGTATCATGCCGTATGGCCTTTTTAAGGCATTCCTCAAGGTATCGATATACCTCATTGAGATACCCATATCATCAAGTTTATGAACTCCTTTCACTTGATCGAGAATACGGATCACCACTTTTTCACCAAAATAAGTAGGGAAAGTAGACACACGAAAATCTATCTTGCGATCATTTAATTTGGCGCTAAACCTTCCATCTTGAGGTTTGCGTTTCTCGTCCAGTCGCATGTTCGACATTATTTTTATACGGGCCACCACAGCTGAATGCACCCTAAAAGGTAGGACGAGCGAAGTATTCATTACTCCATCCACCCTAAACCTCACCTTGACAGAGGCCTCCATCGGTTCGATATGAATGTCCGAAGCTCTTCCATCGATGGCATACCTTAATACAGTCGCTACTATTTTAGTCACCGGTGCATCCTCGACTGTTTTAGTATCTTTATTTTTGTTATCAAAAGCAGAGAGATCCTCAGTTTCTTCCGATTTTTCCTCTTTCACTACTTTCTTTTTTCCTTCTTCTTCATCGTCATCTCTTTTCCCAGATTCCACAACAAATTCATTCTCTAGTTCAGAGAGGGCCTTGGTCACTTCTCCCGAAAGCCCTTTATACATTTTAAGCACCTTATCAAAATCGGATTGAGAAATTAAGAAAACTTTATAAGGCAGGTTGGATTTTGAGGCAATAAAACTTATAGCGTCGCGAGCGGCAATATTATCGGGATCGACTATACCTATTTCAAGTACCCCATCTATGAGAGCCACCGGAACGAATTTATAATAAGAAGCTGACTCTTCTGGAATGTATTCCAATATTTTACCGGTCACCAAGCTCTCATCCACGCTTTTTACAGGAATACTATAGTATTCCCCCTTATTCGCTAGAATATCTGAGTCAGATACTCCCATTTCAAGAAGCAGGCTGTCGATCGAGGCACCAGTCGTTTTAGCCCTTTGTTTTATGGCGTCGACTTCTTTAGCTTCAATTATTCCTTTTTTTGCGAGAATATCGAGAACACTCATTATTAATAAATTAAACTGCAGATAAAACTAAAAGGCACTGAATGGATTTTCTCTGCCGATAGGAAGAGCAGGCAGAGAAAGAGTGGAGTCACTCAGATATGAAAATTCTGGACTCTGGAGAAGAGTAGTGTCGAGAGAGACACTTTGCATTTCGAGGAGGACATCGGTTATCTCCTGTAATTCTGGAGACTCTACAAATTGAGAATCGACCGCTTCGTCGGTTTTCAGATTTTTACTTATCATAGGCAGACCAGAGAGAGCTACAACTATGAGGAGTATCGATAATATTTTTGTTCTTTTACTTTTCTTCATGATCATTTATATTACGACGAAACTCCGAAAGGAACAGAGTCGACCCAATAAGTTTGTAAACTTACCTTGTATTGAAAAAGAGAACCTGAATCCCCAGCTTTCGCAGAGTCAATAGAAACTATATCTACAATCCTTAAACTTTTCTCGACATCCTTTAGAAAATTGACCATAGCAGAATAGCTGGCAGTGAAGCCTAGAGTAACTGTTTTTGAATTATAACTTTGAGGCAGATCGGACTCTGATACAGATCGACTAGTATCAGTCATGGATTGGCCAGAGGAGGCTTCTTCAAGTGATATACCATGACGAGAAGCCACTCCATCAAGACTTGCAATCAACCTCACCATTTCAGCTCGAGTAGGAAGGAAAGCATCTATTTTTTGCCTCTCTTCAGGAGAAAGTGCCTCCAAACGCGAAAGTAGGTCGTTCTTAGTTTCCTCTATCTTGCTTATTTGCTCCACAGCATCTTTATACTTTTTCTGTTCATCCTTAAGGGCTGATACATCAGCAAAAAAAGGCTTCCCAAGGAAAAAGAGGATGAGAATACCGAGAAATATCATTATTAATCCACTGGTACTTTTCATTGAGGAAGTTTAAATTTTATTAAATCCCGACCGATCTCCGCTCTGAAAGAAAAAGTGATGGCTCCATTCTTAGGATCAAGTTTTAGATTGTCGAAAGAGACAAATTTTATATTTTGATCTTGAAGAAAAGATTCTTCCTGGAGAGCAATCGCGGAAAAACTCGAGGCTCTACCACTCATCTCGACCACAAAGTTCCCTCCCGCAAGCCCGTTGTATCTTAAATCCTGCCAAGCTACTTGGGAGACAGTATTTTCCTCCAGCATTTTGAAGTATTCTGAAAACGCTATGTGATTATCCAAAATAGATTGAATGGAATCGAGCTTCTTTTCAAAAGCAAGAACTCCTGCAATAGACTTCGAATCGATAGCCGCCCGTGAAGTAACAATTTGAGATCTGAGATTTTCAACATTTTTTGAGAGCATCTTTGAATAAACAAAAAGAGAACCAGTGATAATAAGGGCAACTACAAATATCAACGCAGAGAAAGTGCGGAAAAAACCTCCGCCTTCGTGATTCTCTGACCTCATGACAACAGAATTTTTGGGTATGAATGAAGATCTAAATTTAGTATCCACAGTATTTATATTATACCTCTTTTTTCTGAGTCAATATGATTTACTGTTGATTGCTAGTTTACATCTCCTTCAGCTTCCGTAGCGCCACTCCGACAGAGACGGCAAATTCGGGACCAGTTTCTTTTAGAATTTTTTCTAGAAAGGCTGGGGCTTCTACTTTTGAAAATGGGTCGCCGGCAACTGTAGGAATTTTGAAATTTTCTGCCGCGAGCGCTGTCCAACCTTTGAGAGCCGAACCCCCTCCTATGAGAATAACTTCATCAATATTTTTATTTTGCTCATTTTGATAAGTAAAAAGAACTCGATTAGCTTCAGAAAAAATATATTCAGCTATAGCCTGTACTGACCCTGAGACATCAATATCAGAAACCCCTTTTTCTAGACCAAAATTCCTCTTGACCACCTCCGCTTCCTCAAAAGAAATGCTGTTGGTACGAGCAATATTGCTTGTGATGTCTTGAGCTCCTTTGTTAATAATGTGCGAGTTGCGCATGATGCCCCTCTCTACTATATATAACTTTGTGGAAGCGGCTCCCATATCGAGGATCATGGCTGACTTGGAGCTTTCATCTAGAACTGACCTCATGGAACTGAAGAGTTCGATTTCAAAAAAACTAGCGGAAAGACCTGTGGCCTCAACTATTTGGCTATATTCATCAATAACATTATTGTGGATAGCGGCGAGCAAGATATCGATTTTTTTTGGAACTAGATTTTCTCCCCTCGACTTCAACTCATCAGCCACCTCGACTTGCCCCGATTGAAAACTAAGCTGTGGGACAACTGACCAATCAAGAGTAACTTCAGAAATAGGTACTGGTATATATTTGCGAGCTTCGATAGGTACCATGCCTTCGAGCTCCTTTTCTTTCACGTTTGGCATCTCTATCACTCTCAAGAGGCTGGCGGAAAATGGAATAGCCATACCACAGTTTCGAGTAGAGAGACCTACTTCCTTTTCATTCAATAAATCCTTCATGGCCTCGATCAATTTGAGAGTCGGTAATTTGGTCGCCTGACCTACTCCCGACTCTCCATAAGGCCCGAGGGCTAGCTCACCATAAGTTTCGAGTACAGCAATACTACCCTTTTTGCGAAGCTGGACTACTTTGATAGAAGAAGAGCCTACATCAATACCTAAAACACTCTGATCCTTTTTAGCAAAAATTCCTGAAAAAAAACCTGGGCTCATAGTATTATTATATATCAATGGACGCCCTTAAAAAAGCACTCTTTGCTTTCGTTGACTTTGTTATCCCTGAGGAAAAGAGACTTCAAAAACTTTTGACACTAAATCCAGAAGAGATGAGAAAAAAATTACCAAGACCAAGGGCGATAGATGTAGAAGAAGTTACCGCTCTGTTTGATTACCGTGACAAAAATGTGCGACTTCTGGTACACGCTTTAAAATATAAAGGTAACCTCGGAGTAATTAAGAGGTTATCTTTATATTTGTATGAAGAAATAATAGAGATGGTTGGAGAAGCATCTCTATTCGAAGGAATTGAAGGGAATCAGAATGTACTAATAGTGCCCATACCATCGAGCAATAAAAGAAAAAGTGAGAGAGGTTGGAATCAGTGTGAGCTTTTGTGTCAAGAAATAGAAAAGCTGGAAACCAAAGAAATAAAAGTAAGATTTGATATCTTAAAAAAGATTCAAAACACAGAAAAGCAAGCTGACCTTACAAGAGAAAAACGTTTAAAAAATGTAAAAGGAAGTATGCGCGTAGAAAAAGGAAAAATGGAAAGATTAAAAGATGGAATGAAAAATAACCTATTCATAATTATCGACGATGTTTATACAACTGGAGCTACATACAGAGAAGCCCGTAGAGCCCTGAAAGGGGCTGGGGCCAAAAAAGTGACGGGTGTGTTCATTGCCCACTAATAAAAATTAAATCTGATATAATGTTAAGCAAGTGATAAGTTTGATTTATTAATTTATAAATTCTTAAAAAATAAAATGAAAGCTTTAATTTGGATTGTCGTAGTTATTTTAGTGGCCTGGGGAGTTTATGCTTGGATGGGTTCGGAAAAAAATGTGATAGAAGTAAAAGAAGAAGTAGCTACCACTACTCCTGTGATGGAAGATGGCACAATAGAAGCCAAACTGCCTACTCCAAAAACAGTGACAGTAAATTTTACTAGTGACGGTTACGTTCCGGCAGAAGTTACTATAAATGAGGGGGACACAGTAAAATTTATGAACCAGAGCAATATAAATATGTGGCCAGCTTCAGCTATGCACCCTACTCATGAAAATTATGATGGCACTAGCTTGAGCGAGCACTGTAAGCAAACGATAAACCTTTCGTTCGATGCTTGTAAAAATATTCCTGTGGGTTGGACCTACCTCTTTACCTTCGACAAGGCAGGCACTTGGAAATATCACGACCATCTCAATCCTAAATTCAGCGGTTCTGTCATAGTTAAATAATAGAATCTAAATTCGACTAGTATGCTACGAGAAAACATAGCCTATTTCTTGTTACGTGGCGGACTGGCGTTCTGCTTCATCTACGCCGCAGTAGCCGCATGGCTTGAACCGAGCTCTTGGATCGGCTGGTTCCCTCCTTTTATCCAAAATCTTGCTCCGCAAGATGTTCTTCTTACCGGCTGGGGTATTGTAGAAATAATTTTAGGAATTTGGATATTGTCAGGGAAGAAAATACTCATCCCTACCCTACTAGGCGCTCTCGCCATGTTCGGCCTCGTCGCATCGAGCTTCTCCTCTCTCGATATTCTCTTCCGCGATGTCACGATAGGCCTCGTACTCCTCTCCCTCGCAATATCGAGTTATAGAAAATAGGGCTGGAAAATCCGCCTCAAAATTGCTACTCTATTGTTCACGGGAGCCTTCGCAAAAGCTACGGCTTCCAAACAAAAATACGGAATACACGGAGGAGTGCCGGAGCGGTCTAACGGAGCGGATTGCTAATCCGTAGCCCCGCAAGGGGCTCGTGAGTTCAAATCTCACCTCCTCCGCCAGAAATCGAAATCGCATTTTGAAGCCGGAACGGGGTCGCGCCGAAGGCGCGACACTAATGCATTCCCCCCGCCGAATCCAGAATCCAAAAGGGTTTTCCACGCTCCGCGTGGCTCAAAAAGTACGGTTCGATCCTT